>CAWBXL010000215.1:0-18137 GCA_963792305.1 uncultured Acidobacteriaceae bacterium
TCACTTCAGCTTGACCGATGCAGATATCGCGACTACGACGCCAACTTCAAAAACCTAATCCGCCTTTGCGCTCGACGATCAGAGCTTCGAGGTCTGCCGCCGAGCGCAAAGGCGGATTCATTTTGAAGTTGGCGTCGTAGTCGCGGATATCTGCATCGGTCAAGCTGAAGTGATGAGGCGCAACTTCACAGGTGACCCGAGTTTTATTGCGTTTGCCGCGGCGGACGGCCTTGAGCGCATCAGCGGTCGAAAGATGAGCTACATGCAGGCGCGTTCCGTTGAATTGCTGGGCGAGTTGCACGTCGCGCTCGACAACCGAACCTTCGGCGGAAGTTTTCATTCCCCGCAGGCCCAGGCGGAAAGCGGTCGGGCCGTCGTTCATGGAACAGTTTGCCGTGACCCGCGTGTCTTCAGCATGCTGGATTACCGGAAGATTCAGCTCCGCTCCCAGGCGCAAGGTTTCGCGCATGATTTCGTCGCCCAGGATGGGCTTGCCATCGTCGGTAACTGCTACAGCGCCCGCCCGTTGCAGGCCACGAAAATCGGTGAGGACTGCGCCTTTGCTGGCTTTGGTAGCAGCCGCGATGGGGAAGACATTTACCACCGCGCCGCGATCCGGGTGTTGGAGCCAGGAGACCCATTCCGAGGAATCCACTACCGGCTGGGTGTTAGGCATGCAGCAGACAGAAGTAAAACCTCCCGCAGCTGCGGCAGCGGTGCCGCTGGCGATACTTTCTTTATAACTCTGGCCGGGTTCACGCAGGTGTACGTGAATGTCTATAAAACCGGGCGCCACAATCAGGCCGCGAGCGTCGAATTTTTCGTGCGCCGTGCCTTTGGTCTTTCCGGGAGGAGCGACCTCTGCAACGTGGCCATCACGCAACAAGACATCCATGACAGCGTCGATTTTGGCGACTGGATCAATAACGCGCCCGTTGCGGATCAGAAGCGAGCCCGGTTTAGATTTGTTATTTGTCATTTTGCTTTGCTACCGGGCCTTTCCCAACGCTTTCGCTAATACTGCCATGCGCACTGGCACTCCATTTCTTACTTCTTCCACAATCGCCGATTGCGGGCAATCCGCCACTTCCCAGGTTAATTCCAACCCACGGATGATCGGTCCGGGATGCATTAAGAGCGCGTCTCGCTTGGCGAGTTTCAGACGGGCCATGGTCATCTGAAAGCGCGCTATGTAATCCTGCAAGCTGATCTTGGTGCCGGCCAGCCGTTCTTTCTGTACCCGCAGAACCATGACAATATCAGCCCCATGGACTGCTTCGTCAGCCGTGCGGCTGATATGCAGGCCGGGAGCCAAACTCGCAGCAGTGTCCGGCAAAAACTCCTGTGGGCCACACAACGTGATTTTTGCTCCAAACTTTGACAGCAAATGGATTGCGGAACGGGCGACGCGGCTGTGGTAAATGTCCCCGACAATGGCAATTTGCAATCCTTTTAGGGTCTTTTTGTGACGCAGGATCGTGTAGGCATCGAGCAGCGCCTGCGTTGGGTGCTCGTGCATGCCATCGCCAGCGTTGACGACGGGAATATCCAGATGCTGCGCCATCAGCTGCGGAGCTCCCGCACTGGGATGGCGTATGACAATCAGGTCTGCGCCGACTGCTCGCAAGGTGTAACCGGTGTCGAGCAGCGACTCGCCTTTTTCGATACTTGAACCGCTGGAGAGCACAAGCGTAGTCATGGCTCCCATGGATTTGGCAGCTACTTCAAAGGAACTGCGAGTGCGTGTGGAGGCTTCGTAAAAAAGCAACAGGACACGCTTGTCCCGCAACAGAGGCCGGATTTTTCGCGGGTTCATGCGCCGGGCCAGCTGGAGAATACTCATGATCTCCGTGGCGCTGAGGTGTTCGATGCCTAATAAAGAACCGCGTGCCGCTTCTGGCTTAGTCATGATTTAACTAGCAAAATCTTCTACCGTAGAGGCCGCAAAGAAAAACCGCAAAGGGCGCGGAGAAAAACTCGCTATCCACTTTTTTCGACCAACAATACTTTGTCGGCTTCATCTACTTCGCGTAACTGGACCAGAATACTTTCGCTGTCACTGGTCGGAACTTTGCGTCCTACAAAGGTCGCTTCGATCGGCAACTCGCGATGGCCGCGGTCCACAAAAACGCAAAGTTGTATTTTGCGCGGGCGGCCATGGGTAAATAAGGCGTCCATCGCCGCGCGAGTGGTGCGTCCGGTATAGAGCACGTCGTCCACCAAAATAATGTCTTTCCCGTTAATGTCGAACGAGATTTCAGACTTCTGCCCGATGGCTTTGGCCCCGAGCGTGCAAAGATCATCGCGATGAGCGGTGATGTCCAGCGTCCCCACCGGTACCGGACTTTTTTTCTCGATACGGCGCAGGATTCCCGCCAGCCGCTGCGCCAAAGGGACCCCGCGCTGGCGGATCCCAATCAGCCCTAAATCCTTGGCGCCGTTGTTTTTTTCAATGATTTCGTGCGCCAGGCGGACCAGGGTGCGTTCGATTTCGGAAGAAGACATGAGCTGCGCTTTTTCACGCAGCGGCGATTGACGTTGATGTGTCCTGGGAGGCATGAACGCTGCATCATACGCGGCCAGTGGTAATCGGGGCAAGATGGAAAACTGGCTATCTGATCATAAGTGCTGCCAAATGAGGAAGATGATAATAGTCGGCCCGAGGTGGAACGGGGCCGCTAGGAGCGCTTGCGTAACCGCATCCAGACTGCCCCTAAAGTTCCTCCAATAGCAGAAAAAATCAGGAATGCCGCTAAAAAAACACACAGATAAAAGAAAACCAAATTATGAAAGCCTCCGGGCGTCAAGAATTGCTCGAACATATGCCGACTATCTGGATTCGAGGTATACACCATGGCTTGTTTCACGTTCTCCACCAGAAAGACCCGTAATCTTTCCATCCCTGAAAATAAAGATACAACTGCCACAAACACAGCAGAAATGCCGAAGCCGATGAGGCCACTCATAAGACCAAGCTTCGTGCCCATCCACACAGTAATGTTCGCCTCGGGATTGCGTCGGCGATAGAAGACCAACGCCAGACTTCCCGTCGCGAACATGCCGACTCCAAACCCACCGCGGGAAACGACCATCAATACCGCTGCAAGGGCTCCCGCCAGAGCGGCTGCCGGTAATCCGTGGGTCCATTCCACTTTCCCAGGGAGAATAACTTTTGTGGGCGTTTGACTTGATATCGTAAACGGGGGGTCTGCTGCTAATACCGGCGGCGGATATAAAGACGCTTCAGGAACAGCAACGCGAATCAATGGGGCTCGGCACTCTGGACAAAAAACTTTGCCTTGCGGCACTTGGGCATGGCACTGGTAACAAATGTTTTCCACTTACATTCAAAGTACCGCAGCGGGCGCGGGTAAGCAAGGAAAGTGGCGCTGGTTTTAGATCGTGTCTTTGCCGTGGGTTTGCACGCGCACCAGGGCGAAATGGCATCCTTTGTCTTGTGGTTCCACGGCAACGATGCGTTGATTTTCTTCGGTGCCTACTTTTAGCTCGATGGTCGAGCCACCACTGTCTTCGCAGCTGAGAGCCCGGGAGTCGGAGCCATGCTTGATGTCTGTCTGTATATGGCCGCCTTTTGCGTGAACGTGGCATTCCACGACATTCCCATATTTTTTAAGTTGCGATTGATAGAACGCGACTAATTTTTCTGAAACATCATCGGACTCATATTCGAGAGCTACGACTTTCAATCCATAATCCCCAAACGAAAGGTTTACGTTGGCACTCTTGTTGTCATGGTCGTCTTCGTGCCTGAGGCGTGCTCCCGGATAGATCGGCAGTCCGGTGTCGCGTGCGTCCGCGTCTTTGTCAACCTTGATGTCGCCGACTGGAGTATGTATGTCTACTTTCTTGTCTTCGCCGTTCTCCCCCTTCTTGACGTTGACGCTGCAAGCAGGCAGTACAAGCAGGGCCACGAAAACAACGGAGGCATTTCTGAGACTAATGAGATTGGCTGGCATTCATAACTCCTTGGGTAATGTTTGCTTGCCGGTCAATTCCTGCGCCGCGCGTGGCGATACCGGGGATGGTGACTGGCAGATGGCCGTGGATGGGAATTTCTCCGAACAGCGCTTTGACTACCGCAACTTCTGAAACTGAAGTATTGGAAAAAGAGCAGATGTAATTTTCAACGGAAGGGAAGTCGGTGGCGAGATATGGATTTCCCATGGCAAGCACCACTGTCTTTGCGCTCGCGCGGGCCAGTATTTGTTGCAGGAGAGTCCCGTTGGCGTCGGTGAGCGAAACCGTATTTTGCAACACTCCATTCACCGTGTTGGCGCGCCCCGCAGTTGGAATTACATAGGCTGCTGCAATCACGGTATCGGCTCCATCCACGGCAGTGAGAACATCGTTGGACATAGCGCCGGCAATTCTTGAATCCAGGTAAATCACGTGTGCGTCCGCAACCCGGGCCTTGATCTGGCGCTCCAGAGTGCGACCGGTTTCGGTACGCAGATCTTCGGAGAGAATCACCACGACCAGGTGATTGTGTACTTCCTCTACCTTGGTATACGGAAGTCCGCCGGGTGCGGTTCCTATTCTTTTTAGTGGAAGGAGTTTGCCATTGTCCCGAACTAGCGTGACAGCATCGTCGGCCGCCTCTTCCCCGATGGCGATATTTTCAGGTTTTCCCACGAGTGTACTGAGGTTATTCAAGTCGACCAAACGGGCTTGGTGAAGGTCTAATGATGCCTTTGCTTTCAATAGTTTGAGCACGGAGTCATCGATTTGCTGCTGACTGATTTCGCCACTATTGATGGCCTTTAACATCGCTTTATAGGATGCGTCCAGATCAGCCGGAATGATGAGCAAATCATTACCTGCCTTGAAGGCGTCCACCGCGGCGCGTCCGATATCGGCCGCGTACAGGCGGGTGAGAGCGCCCATGTCCAGAGCGTCGGTGACGACGATTCCCTTAAAGCCAAGTTGCTGCTTGAGCAAGTTGGTAACAATCGCCGGGGAGGTTGTGGCTACGCGATTGGGATCAGGCTCAAGTGCCGGGATGCTTACATGCGCCACCATCACGGCGTCCGCTCCGGCTTCGATGGCTTTTTTGAACGGCACGAGTTCGGTGGATTGCAGGCGAGCAAGATCGCCGGTTACCTGGGCCACCCCCAGGTGAGAGTCGGTGGCGGTGTCGCCGTGTCCAGGAAAATGCTTGATTGTGGTCAGCATTCCGTCGGCATGTGCGCCGCGAATGTAAGCGTTAACCATGTCACTGACTGCCTGTGGGTCTTCACCGAACGAACGCGTATTGATGATGGGGTTTGCCGGGTTAGAGTTCACATCGGAGTCAGGAAAGAAATTCCAATGTACGCCGATAGCGCGGGATTCCTGCGCGGTGATGCGGCCGAAGGCTTCGGCAAGTTCCGTTTTGCCCGCTGCTCCAAAAGCCATCGCGTGAGGAAATTCAGTTGCGCCGTGAAGACGCATGGAGAGTCCGCGCTCGAAATCAGCTGCGATTAATAGCGGAAGTTTCGAGTCCTGTTGCAGGCGATTCAGTAGCGCAGCTGCTTCATAGGGCTGATTGCGATAGAGAAAAGGCGGCTCGTAGCGGACCGTCATCGCCAATGAGCCGATGTGGTATTTGGCGATGGTGTCGCGGAGTTGGAGGTAGTCAGGATTGTTGACGTTCTCGAATTGCGCGCGCACCCAGATCATGAAAAGCTGTCCGACTTTTTCTTCCGTGGACATCTTGCGGAGAGTTTTCTCCGCCCACTTTTCGCCATCGCGATCGAGATGAATGGGGCCGGGGTGTTGAAATTTATCTTTGGCGAAAGCTGATGTTAGAAGGCATAACAGGGCGAGGAAAGTCGAAGCTTTACGCAGCATTAGCAAAAGATAGCATGGTCTGCGCGGGCTTTAGGTTATTGATGTAGGCTGCTTACTTTCTATCGGCAGTGAATCAGTTTGATTTTCTTTGCGAACTTTGCGGAAGTTCTTTGCGTTCTCTGCAGTTATCGCTTTTGCATTCCCGAAGCAAATCAAAATCTTGACCGCGAAGGGTGCAAAGATAAGAGCACGCAAAGTTCACCAAGAAGATCAAAATGGTCCACTATCGTTCTATCAGTGCAATTGCTTGACGTTGAAGGGTGGCGTCATCCCCGAAATTCTCCAGCCAAACGACATCCCTCTCTCTGCGAAACCAGGTCATTTGTCGCTTGGCATAATTTCGGTGGGCTTGTTGCGTTGCTTGGATGGCTGCCTCACGGGTCATTTCTTCTCGTATCAATTGCACCGCTTGCTTGTAGCCCAGTGAGGTGAGCGCGCGCGCATTATCGCCATATTTATGAAGTAATTCTTGAGTTTCTTCAACTAAACCAGAGTCGAACATGCGTGCTGCACGGGAATTGAGACGTTCGTACAATTCGTTCCGGCCGGGGTTCAAACCTAATCTCAGGACCCGAAATCCTTTGAGCGGCTCGCTGCCGTTCTTCCACATCTCGGTCATTTTCTGCCGCGACGCGAGGCACACTTCAATGGCTCGAATCAGTTTGGGTACATCATTGGCATGAATCTTCTCCGCTGCCGCACCGTCAAGCCGCTGAAGAATTGCGTGTAGATATTGTGATCCACGTTGCTGGACTCGCTCGCGCAAGCGTTCACGCAGCTCCTCCGATCGTTGCGGGCCAGGGAACAGTCCGTCCAGTAGCGCGCGAAGATATAAGCCAGTTCCGCCAACTACAACTGGGAGCTTTCCGCGCGCTTTGATTTCCGTCAAAATTTCGCGGCCACGGCGTGCATACTCCCCGGCAGTGATGTAGCCGGTGGGCTGCACGAAATCCAAAAGATGATGGGGAACAAGCCGCCGTTCTTCCAGGCTCGGCTTGGCGGTGCCAATTTCAAATTCGCGATACATGGCCACTGAATCGCAGTTCACAATCTCGCCATGAAACTTTTGCGCGATGGCAAGCGACAACGCGGTCTTGCCGCTTCCTGTCGGCCCTAAAATTACAACCAAAAGTGGTTCAGACGGCACGGCTAACGTGCGCTCCAGGGAATGTGGTGCCAATAGCGGACTACGGCGAGGATCAAGATTATGGCAGCGATGATCAATAAGCCGCAAGCCTCCAAGGTGTAAATACGTGGCCGAGGACGTCCCGGTTGTTGATTGCTTGCAGTCACCGCATCATTGTAGCTCTACGAATGCTAAACTACGCGGCATTACGCTATGTCGTTGCCGTCTCCCATCCGTGCTGGCCAAGTCCTACGATTCGGGGTTTTTGAGGTGGATCTCTCTGCCGGAGAGCTGCGCAAGAACGGGGTCAAAATCCGTTTGCAGGAGCAGCCCTTTCAAATCCTGGCTTTCTTGTTAGGGCGCCCCGGGGAACTGGTAACTCGCCAAGACCTCCGTGACAAGCTTTGGTCCAATGACACCTTCGTTGACTTCGACCACAGCCTGAACACTGCGATCAACAAGCTGCGTGAAGCATTGGGAGACTCGGCTTCCAGCCCTCGTTTTGTGGAAACAGTGGCCCGGCGCGGATATCGTTTTCTTGCCCCAGTAGAACAAGTGCAACCAGCTTCTGAATTTCGGGCTGTTGTTAAACCCTCAACAACCACCGGTGCTGCCATACATCCGGAACTGGAGGTCCCACTTCCGCACCGTTCCGTGACTCGCGGATTGTTTGTTCTGATCCAGATCATGTACCTCAGCTTTTATCTGGCTGCACTGTTTCACTGGTCGCAGATTGATCGCATTACCGAAGCCTTTTTGCCGGGATGGGAATCATTCACGGTTGTGACCCTAGTCCTGGTGACCGCCGGGGTTGGCATCCCACTCCGCTGCTACCTGATTTCCGCTGCCGGTTTTGACTATCGCCGGCTGGGCGAGAAATTCCGGCAGCTGTTTTTATTTATTGTGTTGCTCGACCTGCTATGGGCGGTCGCGCCTTTATTAATTGCTCATAAGATTGGCTTTGGCGCAGCTTTCGCGGCTACAGCGGCCCTGCTTTATGTGCCTTTTTCGGAGAGAACGCTGCTACGGCTGGCCTATCCTCTGCCTTCCAAAGCTTAGAATTCCCGGAACCGGGCTCACAGAACTGACGTATCCTCGTCTGACAGGTTGATGTAGTGCTACGTCTCGATAAGGAGTGACGCTATGCGGCGCATGGGATTGGCGGTTCTGACACTCGTTTTACTCGCATCCAGCAGTTGGGCGGAGGAGTGGTCCAGGACGTACAACATCAACGGGACAGCAGATCTCAAAGTGATGACGACCGATGCCGCCATCATCGTGGATACCTGGGACAAGAACGTCATTGAGGCCCATGTGACCACCAATAATTACAAGATCGGCGAAGGCGGCATCACCATTGAGGACAGGCAGGCGGGAGACGCGGTTGCCATTGAACTGAAATTTCCCCACGAATATTTTTCCGTCCATATGAACCGCTGGGTGAAAATCAATATTCACATGCCAAAACAGGGCCAGGTGAAACTCCATACCGGAGACGGCTCTATTCATCTTTCCAATTTCAAAGGGAATATGGAATTGGATAGCGGAGATGGCAATTTGGAGGTTGAAGCAGTTGATGGTGCGTTACACGCGCATACGGGTGATGGTCACATCCGTGCTGATGGACGCTTTGACGGGTTGCAGATTAGAACTGGGGACGGCAAGGTTGACACGCGCGCCGAGGCAGGATCTATGCTGGGTACTACGGGCTGGGAGGTACAGACTGGTGATGGCAGCGTGACGCTGGCCATCCCGTCCAACCTGGCCGCTGATGTTGAACTACAAAGCGGTGATGGCCACATTAATCTGGATATACCTCTGACCGTGGAAGGACGACTGAAAGATAACCATCTTCAGGGAAAGATGAACGGTGGCGGGCCGCCGTTGCGTGTGCATACCGGGAGACGGTTCGATTGCACTGAAAAATGTTGGTGCGAAAATTTAGCCGCGCGAAGGCTAGTCGAGGTCCGAACCCTCGGGGTTGTAGTAGAAGTTGAAACGCAGAAGCAGATAGTCGCCGCGGAACTCTCCCGGAAGTCCCGGGGAATGGCGCGGAGTTTGTGATGCCACCCCAGGCGGCGCGATCAAGCGATACATCACCAGAGGGACCCGCCAGGGTCATACCCTGCACCGTGCCATTTTTCATGATGGCGAATTCAATCGAGACTTTGCCCCTTTTCATCAATGGGGGCCTGGCTGACTCCGGAATCAGGTTGTACCAGTTTGCTTTCACATCGTGTAACACCCGTTGCAGATACGGGGCGAAGTCCACGCCCATGGTGTCACTGAGCACGTCAAGGTTGCCCACTGCGTTGGTAGCTTGCCTGCCCCGGCCCAAGCCATTGTCGCCACCGTTGCCGCCAATGTGCGGACCACGAGACATCGCCGATCGCGCTGCTTGCTCAATTGCGCTTCCCGCGGACATGCTTCCAGTTCCGAAGCTGGGCTTGGGTGGAGAAGCCTGCTGCGGCGCGCGTAACGCATTCGGGTTGTTATCCGGCGGAGCTTGCGCCTGTGGTTGTTGTTGGGGTGGGGCTTGCGGCTGCGCTTCAGCCTGTTGTTGCGGCTGTTGTTGAGGCTGCGGTGGTGGCGTGTTCATACCGGGCGCCCCAGCGCGCGCGCTGTCTAAAATTTTTTTCAATTCGTTACGATCGAGTTCCGGCGTGCGTTTGGTGGCGATATGGTCTTTGTCAGAAATTTTGTCGGTGTCGGGCTTCTTCGTAACTTTCTGGTTGTCCGGCGCCAATTCCGTGTAATGGAGTTCTGTCTGATTATTAGGCTTGGCGATGATGACCCGGCTCTGCGGAAAATACCTGTCAAGCTTGGACGAGTTCACCACCAGAATCGCCAGGATCAGGTGAGTAATTACTGAAAGCCAAAATGCTTCCCGCTTGCGCGAACGCGACAAATCGTCCTGAAGCTGTATAAGCAGCTCGGGAACGGTGTGCATTTCGCGATAAACGTGTTCCCATCGCTCCGCGTCATAGAGATCACTGCCCTCGATCTGGGGTGGAGGAGGTGGCAACGGTCGTTTCGGCGGGATTTCAGTCGCTGGCATGAGACGCGTCAGTTAACGGGTTAGACACAAGCCTATGCGCTTTAGTTGCTGGCTGCGCACATTGTTTCCTGGCGGCGTCTTTCTCCAGGTTACCCGTCGGCATTTCTAAATCAGACTTTATTCTCGCATTTTCTACAAGGTTGCGGGAACCACCATAAATCGCAAGCACTTACGAATGTACCCGGCCTGCCAATAAAAGGCTATCGCGGATTGGGGAGGAAAGTTGTAAAGAAGCGTAAAAGACTGTGTAGTTTAAGGGAAATGATTCGTGTCAGGGCAGCTGCTTCAGCCCTGCCGTCCGAGCCTAGCTTCGACCCGGCGCCAATGGGGCGCAACTGCCATAAGGACCCAGTTTGTCATTATGGACGCGCAACCAGTTGATCAAGCCCGGCTTTTTGGCCGTGTTCTCGAATAGCTTTTGTTATGTCGAGTGCGACTGCTAAAGCACGGCGTCCTTCTTCTAAAGAGACTTCAGGCTTGGAACGACTGCGGACGGAATGCAAAAACGCCTTGATCTCGGCTTGCAGGGGTTCTTCCGCGACCACCTTCGGTTTAATCATTCCAATTTGCGGATTGGCAGATGGTGTACTCGAAATTTTACCGTCGTCGGCAACGGAGAAAATGATGACGTCCTGACGGCTGTAGTCGATAGAGATGTACTGCTTAGGCTGGAAGAACCGGAGCTTACGTACAAGTTCGGTCGATACGCGGCTGGCAGTAAGGTTAGCCACACATCCTGATTCGAATTCCATGCGCACGTTAGCGATGTCCACTTTGCCGGAAAGTATCGGTAGGCCCACCGCGCGGATTTCCTTGACTGGAGAGTTTACGAAGGAGAGCACCACGTCCAGATCATGGATCATCAAATCGAGCACTACGTCCACATCGAGTGAACGCGGAGTAAACACGCTGAGACGATGCACTTCGAAGAACATGGGCCGAGTAATGTGAGAGACAGTTGCTCGGACCGCCGGATTATAGCGTTCGAGGTGCCCAACCTGTACGATGCGGTTGAGTTTGCCGGCCACTCGCGACAGTTCGTCGGTATCAGCCAGTGAAGGAGCCACCGGTTTTTCGATCAGAACATCCACGCCGGATTCCATCAACTGCTGGGCGACTGCGGTGTGATGAACTGTTGGAACGGCGATTGAGGCTGCCTGGACTTCGCTGTGCGTAGTGATCAATTGATCGATCGAACCAAAACTCCGGCAGCCGAATTCGCGGGCAATCACATCGGCGCGTTCCAGGTTTTTGTCCACAACGCCCACCAGTCTTACCGGCTCGCCCAGTTGAGCGAGCTGATGGTAAACGCGGGCGTGATTGCGGCCAAAAGTTCCTACCCCGATGACGGCTACGTTGATGAAGTTGTCGGTTGTCAGTTCGCGGTTCTCAGTAGCTGGTTGCTGATAGAAATTTAATCATAAAGAAGATGTGCAGAGTTACGCTTGTGCCTTCTTTAACAATGCGATCTGTCCCGCATGATAAAGCTCGTGCTGCACGATGCCACTGAACAGGTAGTAAAAGTCGTAATGATCTCCGGTTTTACCGGGGACTTGATCATGCAGACGGCCATCGGGGAATTTGGCTACGGTTTCAACCAGTTTGCGGTGCGTGCTCTTCATGTTCTCGACGGCTTTCTCCCATGCCACTTGGCTCGTGTCCTTGACCGGAGGAAAGTTCTGTTCATCGCTCGGCATCAACGCCTTTCCTCCGGCGCGCTGAATGGTGACGTCATCCCAGGTTGTGATATGAAGCACGAGTTCCCAGATGGAGTGGGCATTAGCAACGGGGCGTGCGGAGGCGGTTGCGGCGTCCACACCGTGCAAAATTTCGCTTACTGAATCTCCATGCCAGGCTTCACCGTCAAAAGCACGGCGGATTTGATCAGCGAGAAGGGCAGACTGCGACTGCGGAAGTTTGCTCATGATGAAACTCCAAGCTTCTATTGTGCCACGATGCTGATGTTATTTTGATTCGCTGCGGTGACGATGGCATCGCCATCGAGGAATAAACACTTGCCTGCGTCGAGAGCCAGACAGGTTGCTCCAGCCTTCTGCATGGTCTCAATCGTCTTGATACCAATCACCGGCACATCAAAGCGCATGTCCTGATTCGGTTTGGCAATCTTCACCACGGTGAGAGCACGGCTAAGAGTGGAATCGTCGTTACCCATGGAAGCCATGATCTGTCCGGCGCGTTCGATAGTGGCGTCGGTGCCTTCCATAGCTTCAACCGCGACCGCAGCCGCTTCAGCGATGACAACAGTTTGTCCTATATCATACTGCGCCAACTGGCGGGCGACGGTGCGGCCATATTCGATATCTTTTTTTTCTGCTTCGGATGGCGAGCGTTTCGTAAGCACACCAGCTTTAGCCAGTAGAGGTTCGAGCAGGCTGGTGGAGTTTTCCAGCGTGATGCCTTCCTCCTCCAAGACCTTGGCCACCGCACCCAACAAAGAATCAGTATTCCGCGTCCCGAGCGAAAACAAAAGCTTTGCCAGTTTCCAATCAGGCCGAATGCTGGAAAAAATCTGCTTATGCTTGACCTGCCCAGCCATGATGGCGCGGGTCACGCCTTCCCGTTGGAAGGTTTCAATCAGCTTTGAAAGTTCTCCCAGTGAAAGCCAGTGAACAGCGGCGACACCGCCAGATTCGATCTCAGGGGAAGTTTCTTCTTTGATGGCCGCGACCACCACGTCGTAGCCTTGGGCGCGGGCGGCATCAGTACCAGAATCGGAAACTTGCCATTCCCGCGATAAGCCCAAGTTTTTGATCTAGCGGCATGGTGAAGCTAGTGCGTCAGGGCGATGCTGGCCGGCCAATGTGTAAATGGCGATTTTACTCTTAAAACAAGAACTCATTGTGCGTGGGAATTAAAACGGACATATGCCGCAAATCGATGGTTCGTGATTTCGATAATTTAGGTAAGTTGGTGAGCCTTGTTGTCAGGTGATTCCGGACAAAGCCGACCAAAAAGCTGTTTCTGATAGCTCGTTCGATTGCTTCCAGAGCGCGATCCACATCGTTCTTATCGCTCGGAAAAAATGCTGCCCTCCCGTACTAACTGCCAAATGTCCAAAGATTAACTTCCCGTTTCAAAGTACCGGGAAGCCGGCCGGCCAGCCGATTAGCTGATTATCAAATCCGCACACTATTTCTCGGCGGGTCACCACTTCTCGCTCTTATGCGAATGAGGCACTGTCGTAGTCAATCTCTAATAATCACGAGCAAACGTGCCATTGGTTCCGGTTCTGAGCCTGACTGCATTGAATTTCTGGAGCTGTGCAGAATTGCATCTCGGAGATCGAAGTCGACCGACAGATCGCATCTAGCCCCAACGAAGTCCAATTGCGAAATGTCATGTGGAGATTTCCGTTGAAGTGACGATTGGTCATGAAACCGACCAAAAAACCATCGCCCTTGCTCCGTTGAAGAGTTTCTCCGCCCAATTAGTACACGGTCAAACCAGATATCACGAGACGAGAAAAAACGACTAAAACCACTTTCATAAATAGTAAACCAACACAAGTGGCATTTGCTGACGGACACCGATTTGCTCAAAGGTCGCCCATCTTGAAGAACTTCGATTTCACCAAGCGGAAGATCAGCAACGGCGATATTTTCAGGTGCGGTAACGAGTACCCACCGAGCGTCACTTTCCTCGCGCTTGTAATACAGCATATAGTTTCAGGAAAACAGAGCCGCACCACGTCGCATGTGCACTCCAAGCGCATAAAACTCCTGAAATATAGCAGAACTGTTGCAATCAGGCGATTTCACGCACTACTTAATCACCCCGCGCTCCGAACTTTCAATGAACTGAATCAAGCGGTCGATATCTTCTCCGCGGTCCGGCTCCGCTTTCAACTTGTCCAGTGCCTGCGTGGTATTCAGCTTCGACGCCAGCAGCAACTTGTAAGCATGATGAATTTTCCGCACACGCTCTTTACTGAATCCTCGACGCTCAAGCCCAACGGCATTAATCCCATAAGCATGCGTCCCGCGTTCTGACACAGTCTTTGAAAATGGCAGCACATCTTTCGTGACAGTAGTACCGCCGCCCACAAACGCATGCGTCCCAATACGAATGAAATGATGCACCGGGCAAAGCGCACCAACCTGCGCCCAATCCTCCACTATGACGTGCCCGCCAAGCGTAGCGGCATTTGCCAGAATCACGTTATTGCCTACCACGCAATCATGCGCAATGTGCGTGTAAGCCATCACCAACACATTGCTGCCAACTTTAGTAAGCCCGCCACCTTTAATCGTTCCGCGATTAATGGTGACAAATTCGCGGATCTCATTGCTATCGCCAATCTCCAACCGCGTAGGCTCGTCCTTGTAAGTCAAATCCTGCGGTGCCATCCCAATCGAGGCAAAAGGGAAGATACCATTGTCTTTTCCAATTTTGGTTGGGCCTTCGATGGCGACGTGAGAAATAAGGTGACAGCCTTCACCGAGTTCGACATTCGCCCCAATCGTGCAGTAAGGACCAATCTTGCACGAGGGATGAACCTTGGCTTGGGGGTCGATGATGGCCGTAGGATGGATGCTCATCGCGGCTTGCAATTACTCTGATGGCGCAGCGTCAGCGTCGCCGCCACGACGACCGCGCGAACTATCAACCAACTGGCACTTCACGCTGGCCTCGGCCACACGTTGGCCATCTACTGTGGCAATGCCTTCCATGCGCACCGCAATCATGTTGGCAACCTGGCGCCAGGCTTTAAGCTCAACCTCAATGCGCAACTGATCTCCAGGAACAACCGGCCGGCGAAACTTGGCCCGCTCAATCCCTGTGAACATGATCAATTTGTTGGCTCGGTCTTCTACTTCAGTCAACAGGAGTGCGCCACCGGCCTGTGCGATCGCTTCGACGATCAGTACTCCGGGCATAATCGGCAGGCCCGGGAAATGACCGTTGAAGTGCGGCTCATTCACCGTTACATTTTTTATGGCAACGATGCGTTTCTTACGCTCAATCTCGATGACCCGGTCAATCAAAAGAAACGGATAACGGTGTGGGAGGATCTTGAAAATCTCGTTGATATCCAACGTCATCTTCTCTGCCGGCTTTTCGATGGTGGACTGTGCCGTGTCGGTCATTCTCGTCTCGTAAGAACGACGATTATACTGTACCGCGCTGTCGAAAGAGGGAACACGTGCAAGTGCCAGTGAATGTGAAGGAACGTCTGCGCTATTGCCAGGACCGCAAAGACCACGCTGTCCAGTTTATCCGCGAGATGGTGGAGATTGAGTCTCCCAGTGACAACAAGCAGGCGGTGGACCGTGTGAGCGCCCTGATTGCCAGCCGCTTTGAAGGATTAGGCGGGAGGATCAAGTTTCATCGAGTTGCAAAGTTTGGGGACCATCTGCAAGTTGATTTCGACACACCACGCCGCACCAAACCCGTTCTGCTGCTCGGCCACTACGATACGGTCTATCCCATGGGCACGCTGGCACAGATGCCGTGCCAGTTGAAGAATGGGCGTCTGTATGGACCCGGTGTATATGACATGAAATCCGGGATCGCGCTGATGTTGGCAGCGATTGAGGCCTTGAAAACCTGGCATGGAGATTTACCGCGGCCCATCACGCTGTTTCTGGTTTCCGACGAAGAAGTGGGAAGCGACTCTTCACGGGTGATCACCGAGATACTGGCGAAGAAATCTGCTGAGGTATTTGTTTGCGAGCCTTCGTACGGAGCAAAAGGCGCGGTCAAGACCGCCCGCAAAGGCGTAGGCGAGTATTTGCTGAAGGTGACAGGCCAGGCCTCTCACGCAGGTCTGGATTTTGAGAAGGGGCAGAGCGCCATCATCGAATTGGCGGCGCAGATTACCAGGATTTCGAAACTTGTAGACCGCAAGCGTGGATTGACGTTGAACGTAGGAACGGTCCGGGGTGGCACGCGAGTCAACGTTGTCCCCGCGGAAGCCTCGGCGGCCATTGATGTGCGCATCGCCCGCATGAAGGATGCAGCTGGCATCGAGCGGAAGTTGCGGCAACTGAAGCCAGTCAATCGCAAGTGCAAATTGGCAATCAGCGGTGGTTTGAACCGGCCTCCCATGGAACGAACAAAAGCTATTGCGGAGCTATATAAGAAGGCTTCGGGTATCGCCAAAGAGTTGGGATGGAAGTTGGAAGAAGCAGCAGTCGGCGGCGGCTCAGATGGGAATTTCACCGCCGGACTGGGAATACCTACGCTGGATGGATTGGGAGGCATAGGGGAGGGAGCCCATTCGGCGCATGAGTCGGTTGATATCTCGACAATTCCCCGGCGTGTGGCGCTGTTGGCTGGATTACTGGAAGGCTAGGTGCCTGGCAAAATGCTCTTTTGACTCCGCCTGATCCTTACCCTAGAATACTTGCGAGGTACCTCTTATGTTCGGTGGCAAAATTGGCGGTATGGAGTTGCTGGTGATTGTGGCCATTGCATTACTGATTTTTGGCCCAAGCAAACTGGCAGATCTGGGCAAAGGCCTGGGTGAAGGCATTAAGAATTTCAAGTCTGCGGTAAAAGACGGCGAAAACCCAGACAAGAAAGCTTAGATGTTTCAGATTACGTTGTGGTCTTGTAGCATTCGGTAGACCAGAGATACAGGCAATCCCACCACGTTGAAGTAGTCTCCTTCGATCCGTGAAATCCAGCGCGACGCCCTTCCTTGGATGGCATACGCCCCGGCTTTGTCCATGGGTTCGCCGGTCGGCACGTACAGTTGAATCTCCTCGCCCCTAAGCTCGCTCATAAAAACCTGCGTTGTTTCCGAACGAACATCAATAAAACTGGGAACCGGGAACTTAGAACTGGCATCTATT
The DNA here is from genome assembly GCA_963792305.1 of uncultured Acidobacteriaceae bacterium. Taxonomy (GTDB): domain Bacteria; phylum Acidobacteriota; class Terriglobia; order Terriglobales; family Acidobacteriaceae; genus CAWBXL01. The sequence continues at coordinate 16,853 of CAWBXL010000215.1, forward strand.
TTTTGGAGACCTACAAGGCACACACCAGTTATGACCTCATGTTGCCGTCGAGAAAGCAGCCGCAACATGCGGCCGGCGTCCTGCTGATCACGAGGTTTTCCGAGAATTAGTCCATCCACCACCACGATAGTATCGGCGCCAAGAATGAAGTCGTTTGATTTTTGTGAGAACACAGCCAGGGCCTTTTCTTTCGCCAACCGCTCGCAATATTCGCGCGGCGATTCTCCTTCAACATAGGCCTCGGGAATATTGGCAGGCAACGCGGTGAATTCAATCCCCGCATTATGTAGGAGTTCTTCGCGGCGCGGAGAGGCGGAAGCAAGGATTAGCATGCCGAACGATTTTATCGGAAGCTATGCCCGGATGAGTTCAATGCGGTTGCCGAATATGTCATGGATGTGGCTGCGGACAGTGCCGGGAATGGAGTCATCCGACGTGATCTCTATACCAGCTTGTCGCAATTGGGTAATAAGAGCAGAATAATTTTCGCAGCGGAGCGCGGGATGAGCTTTTTTTGCAGCGCGAAAGTCGGCTTCGACTCCTAGATGGATTTGCACGCTTCCGCTGGCGAACCAACATCCGCCGCGTTGGGCGAGTATGGGTGGCTTGGGAATTTCCGTCATGCCCAAAATGTCGCAGTAGAAACGGCGGGCTGCTGCTTCCTCTCCTTTTGGCATGGCGAGTTGGACGTGGTCGAGCGCGGTGAAGGGATTGTCCATGAAATTAGCCTAACTTCCTTTTAAGAACTTGGCCACCGATCTCAATGAATGAACATGGATTTTAAATCCGTGAATATCTGTGTAAATCCGTGGCGGCAATTGATTTACGTTTCCCCTGTTAAAATCAAAGTTTGCCCGATTCCATGGATTCCTCTCACATCCGTAACTTCGCGATCATCGCGCATATTGATCACGGCAAGTCCACGCTGGCAGACCGTCTGCTGGAACTGACGGGGTCTCTTAGTTCGCGCGAGATGCAGGCGCAAGTGCTTGATTCCATGGATTTGGAGCGGGAGCGGGGCATCACCATCAAGGCCCACGCAGTGCGCATGATGTATACCGCGCAGGATGGAGAGACATATCAGTTAAACCTCATTGATACTCCCGGCCACGTGGATTTTTCTTACGAGGTTTCTGCGTTCGCTGGCATCTTGCGAAGGTGCTTTGTTGGTGGTCGATGCTTCGCAGGGGTGGAAGCGCAGACGCTGGCAAATTCTTACCTGGCGATCAATCACGGCCTCGAAATCATCCCCGTCATTAACAAGATCGATCTGCCCAGCGCCGAC
>CAWBXL010000216.1:0-21931 GCA_963792305.1 uncultured Acidobacteriaceae bacterium
CAGTCGGATAGTATGAAATTTTCGCCTGCAAAGCCTCGTTGCGCTCACCATCGGAAAGGACGGCGTTTTCCCCCCGGATAATCTGGGCAATACGCGCCCCCTGGGTCTCCATCAACTCCGCCGCTGAAGGCGTGCCTGCCACTTCGCGAACATGGAAGATAAAGTAATCTTCGCTCAGCCACTCCTTGTACGGCTTCACCAGCGCCGGGGCCGCATGTTCCAAACATCTTCCGCGCGATCTTTGAAGCATGCGTCTCAAAGTCCACATCCCAAACCCAGCGGCTACCAAGCTCACCAAAGTGTCCCAGTCGCCAGAAAACGGCAGCTCAAATACTACGCTCAGGACCCCGTAGTCGTAATATTTGATCTCCCCGCGCAGCTACTCTCCGCTCTCCAAAACCAGCGGCTCAACCGGCTCCACCACCGGCGGTCTCTGATAGCGCACATACCCCGGCGCTGGATGTTTGAAGCTGATCTGCTCGAGCGTCCGCGTACCCACAATCTCCCGCAGACGATCCAGCCGAATCTCTTCACAAACATCAAACTGGATGAGCACCAGCACAGACCCGCGCAGGGTCGTTTCCAACGCAGACTCCGGCCGCAGCTCGTGGAACCGGCATTTGGTCGGTGACTGAACATCATTGCCCAGGGCACCTAGACCCTCCGGAACCACAAGGCAGCTTATAGATATTGTCCCAGAATTGACGGGGGCTGGCGAGATGCCGCGAAACAATGCGTGGAATCAGCAGGTTAGAAAGGTACATTTCAAGCAGGGTTTTGCGGGCCCGGAGCGAAACCCAACTGAATACCTCCGCCAGGTGCATGCGTTTTTCGCCCGGTGCACTGGAAATTTGCTCGCGGCAACTGAAACCCATCTGGCCAACGATCAAGCAGTCGGTTGAAGCACGCGCGTACCGCCGGAAGCAGCTGCATCTCGCCGATGGCCACCTGGGATATCGTAGTTCTCGTGCTCAAAGCCAAACGCCCCCGCCATCCCACAACATCCCGAGGCCGGAGCCTGGAAATCACCCCATTTTCGCAGCACCGACTCCTCGTCGGTCATCTTCATGACCGACTTGTGATGGCAATGCCCATGAACAAGCGCCCCCGGTTCAGCTTCGGCAATGGAAAGCCGGGCGCCTTCTTCTCCAGAAATTCGCTGAATAGATAAACCTGTTCGAGCCAGCTTGCGCGCCCGCGCATCGTCCGGAAAAGAATTCAACAACTCGTCGCGAAACACCGCGGCGCAACTCGGCTCCAGCACCACAACGGGCATCCCGGCCTCAATCTCCGCCGTAAGCGTCTCCAAAATCTCGAACAAAGGCGCTTCGCCCGGTCGAAAAAGCCGAAATCATAAAGCGGCCGTCCGCAGCAAAAAACCTCTCGCGGCAGCTCAGACCCGGAACCCCGCTAGCCTCCAGCACCTCCACCGCTGCCCGGGCCGTATCCGGCAAGAAATAATTGTTAAACGTATCCGGCCATAACAAAACAGAAGGTGCCGCAGTATTTCGCACCCCCCGTCCGCTTGAACCACGACCGAAAAGTCTGCGATGCAAACTTGGGAATCGACGCGCTGCTGCGGCATTCCCGCCGCCCACTTAGCCACGTTTCGCAACCCCGGAAGTTGTGTCGTCAAATTCACCAACCAGGGAGCAACGCTAGCCATCCGCGCCCAGCGGTCAATATGACCGAACGCATAAGCGCTGCGAGGCCGCACCCGTCCCTCGTAATAATGAGAAAGAAACTCGGCCTTGTACGACGCCACATCCACCGATACCGGACAATCGCTTTTGCACCCCTTGCAGGCCAGACACAAATCCAGCGACTCCTTCACTGCTTCATCGCGCCACTGCCCCTTGAGCACTTCTCCCTGCGCCATCTCCCAGAGCAACCGTGCCCGACCGCGCGTCGAATGCTCTTCCTCGCGCGTGACACGATAACTCGGGCACATCACCCCGCCCTCATCACTGCGGCACTTCCCCACGCCGACACAGCGAGAAGCGGCCCCGGCCAGACTCCCTTGGTCCGCGGGAAACTTGAAATGGGTTTCCGGCTGCCACATCTTTAGTTCCGGATTCACCCGCAAATTCTCGTCGAGACGGTAAGGCTCCACCACCTTCCCCGGGTTCATCTTCCAATCCGGGTCCCACAGATTCTTGAACTCACGGAAAGCCTGTACTAGCTCCGGCCCAAACATTTTGGGATACAACTCCGCCCGCGATTGACCATCCCCGTGCTCTCCTGAAAACGATCCGCCGTAGCTGACAACCAGGTCCGCAGCTTCTTCCACAAACTTGCGGAAATTCTGTACCCCATCGCGCGTCTCAAAATCAAAACTGATACGCAGATGTACGCAGGCATGTCCGAAGTGCCCATACATCACCGCCTTATAGCCATGGCGATCAAGCAACTTCCGCAGATCACGCAGATAATTGCCCAACTTCTCCGGCGCAACGGCCGCATCCTCCCAACCCTCCCAGGCCCCAGGCTCGCCGGGCACGTGGGAAACAACTCCCAGCCCGGATTCACGTACATGCCACGCCCGTTTGATCTGTACAGGGTCGGTTAGTAAGCGCATGTCAGGCGGATTCGCGCTCCGGTCCAGGGCTGACATCATTTTCCGCGCCAGATCTTCCGCCTGCGCCATGGTGTCCCCACCAAACTCCGCCAGCATCCAGCCGCCACCTTCAGGTAATTGCCGCAGGCCTTCAGGGTTCACTCCCTTACGCCGGCTGAAGCTGACCAGTTGCCCGTCAAAACCTTCGAGCCCAATCGGCCTGTGCTCCATGATTTCTGGAACATGGTCCGCGCATTGGTAAACGTCGGGATAGCCGATCAAAACCAGCACCCGCTGCGGAGGACTCTCCACCAGCCTGCATGTTGCCTGCAAAACCGTGACGCAAGTCCCTTCGGTCCCAACTAACGCGCGCGCTACATGAAAACAATTTTCCGGAAGCAATTGATTCAAGTTGTAGCCGGAAACCCGCCGCGGAATATCGGGATAGCGTTCGCGGATCAGCTGCGCATACTTGTCGCGCAAAGTTTTCAGTCCGCCATAAATTTCCCCAACGCGCCCGCCGCTGCGAATCAAAGACTCCACCTGCGGTTCGCTGGTCGCACCGACCTCCATCTGCACTCCGTCATAAGTCAGGACTTCCAGCGACTCAATGTTGTCATCGGTCTTCCCCGCCATCACCGAATGCACGCCGCACGAATTATTCCCAATCATCCCGCCCAAAGTACAGCGGTCATGGGTCGCCGGATCAGGAGCAAAAGTGAGCTTGTGTTTCTCCGCTGCATTGCGCAGCTTGTCCAGCACGACCCCAGGCTGCACAACAGCCTGACGCCGCACCGGATCAACTTCCAAAATCTCCGACATGTACTTGGAAAAATCGAGGACCACCGCGACATTGCAGCACTGCCCGGCAAGCGAAGTACCGCCGCCGCGGGAAAGGATAGGCGCGCCAAACTGCCGCGCTATAGCGACCGCGGCAATCACATCGTCAGCATTTCGAGGAATTACAACCCCGATGGGGACCTGGCGGTAGTTGGAAGCATCAGTCGCGTAAAGAGCGCGGCTGCTGTTATCGAAGCGGACTTCGCCGCTGATCTGCCGCCGCAGCGCGGCCGCCAGCCCATCAGCATCTACTTTTGCGGACTTGGCGGCGCGTGCAAGCTCTGCAAAGTCTTGCGGCATGAGGACGCTGACAGCTAGTTAGCCTTTTTTACCCGAGTAATTTGAATCATGGTCTTGCTGCCGTCGCCATGAATTGTAACCGAGGTCAAGTCGGTCCTGTCGCCGGAAGATAACGTGTATGAATCTCCCTGGCCCGAAAAATTGGCGTTCGGCATCTTGGAACGATAAAAATCCGCGACCTGGGTCGCGGAATCTTCGGTCTGCAATACCGAGGTTGCCGTATGCATACCGGCGATGGTCATTGAAACCGAACCATTTTTTTGCGCCGTCGCTCCGGGATAAAGCTCCACTCCAAGGTCGCGCGCTTGTTCCGCCGGATCATTGTTGGTTTCGATGCTCCCCATAGGGGACTCGATCGAAACCTTTCCGTTCTTTTGCGTGACATGGCTGCTCTTGGCGATCTTGTAACCGATGTAGGTGACCGTTCCGATCCCGATAATGCCCAGGCCAACGATAATGGCCACAATAATCAGGATGATCTTGACGGCGCTGCCCCCACTTTGCTGGGGCGGAGCACCGGGAGTGGCGGCTGTACCAACGGGAGCAGCGGTAGTTTGCGCCGCGCCGCATTTATTGCAGAACTTTGTTCCTGTATCCAGGGCAGTCCCGCAGGAATTGCAGAATGCCATATGTCACCTCGGAAAATGAATCTAGACTGACGGCGGAGTATACCGCAAATTGAAAACCATTGCCGGAAGATAAACGAGAAAACTATGAGCCAATGGCCCGCGGGCCAAAGTCCGCCAGGCTCAACACCAGCAGCAGCAGCAGCCAGAAGATGGCGGAAATTATGACGACCTTAGTCAGGCGCTCGCTGGCATCTTTCACGTGCATAAAGAAGAGAACAACCAGGGAAGCCTTAAAGGTGGCAATTGTCAGCGCGACGATGGTATTGAAAGGCCCGAGATCATAGCGGGCCACCAACGCCGTGATAACCGTCAGTACCAGCAACGCAATCCAGATCACATAATAAAATTTGGCCGAACCAGTATGCTCTGACATGCGTCCTCTATAACGGCTTCCGGTCAATCAAATATAAAAGCGGGAACAGGTAAATCCACACCACGTCCACAAAGTGCCAGTACAACCCGGCAATTTCCACCGGCGTGTAGTACTTCGGACCGAAGTCTCCCTTCCACGCCTTATAAATCAGCCAGAGAAAAATGCCGACGCCGATCAGCATATGCAGGGCGTGTAACCCGGTCATGGCAAAGTAAAGCGAAAAGAACATCTGCGCATGTTGCGGCTGCACGTGCAGTTGCGGATATTTTTGCATCAGATCAGCCGCACTGAATTCCCGGCCCATGAAATTGCCGGGAACATGGTGCTCGTCGTACTTTTCTTTCCACTCAAACCCTTTGACCACCAAAAAAGTCACGCCAAATATCAGCGTGAGCACCAGCATAGCAATCAGGTTCTTGCGCTTCCCCATTTGCGCCGCGCGCACCGCCAGCACCACCGTCAAACTGCTGCAAATCAGGATCAGCGTGTTGGCGGTCCCCATCCCCAGATTGATGCTGCGGCTGGCCGCGGCAAATTCATTAAAATAATTCATCCGGTAGACCAGATAGGCGAGAAACATCCCGCCAAAGAACATGATCTCCGTGCCCAGGAAAAGCCACATGCCCAGCGATGCGGAGTTCCGCTGCTGTTCTTCATCCGCAAAGTGGTGCAGCAGTTCAGGCCCGTGGTGGGCGGCCGCTTGGCTATCAGTCACCTAAAGCCTCCTCGGGCGCGGGGATATTTTCATAGTCATAAGCTTCCCAGGTCACCTGCGGCGTCTCGTCAAAGTTGAAGGTGGTTGGCGGAGACTGCGTCATCCACTCCAACCCGGAGGCACCCCATGGGTTTGCCGGAGCTGGTTTCCCATACCGCATTGACCACAAGAAATAAACCATAGGCAGCAAATATCCGACCGCCAGAATCGTCGCACCCGCAGTGGAAAGCACGTTCAAAACCTGAAATTCAGGAGAATGCGAATAGTCCCAATACCTGCGCGGCATGCCCATGTAGCCCAACAGGAATTGCGGGAAGAAAGTGAGATTGAATCCCACGAACACAATCAAAGCTGCCAGCTTTCCCCAGCCATCTGGATACATACGCCCGGAAATTTTGGGCCACCAGAAATGCATCCCCGCCATATATCCCATCACGGCGCCGCCGACCATGATGTAGTGAAAGTGGGCGACGACAAAGTATGTATCGGTGACGTGTACGTCGATTCCTAAAGCAGCGAGAAACAAGCCGGTGAGCCCGCCAATCGTGAACAACCCGATAAATCCGAGCACGTATAGCATAGGAGTATCGAAGGAAATCGACCCCTTGTACATAGTCGCAGTCCAGTTAAAAACTTTGATCGCCGAAGGTACCGCGACTAAATAACTAAGAATAGAAAATATCAAGGCCGCATAAATCGACATGCCAGCCACAAACATGTGGTGCGCCCAGACCAGAAATCCAAACACCGCAATCGCGATACTCGACATGGCGACAAACGTATAGCCAAAGATTCGCTTGCGGGTGAAGCAGGCCAGCACTTCGCTGACTACGCCCATGGACGGCAAAATCATGATGTAAACCGCCGGGTGCGAGTAGAACCAGAACAGATGCTGGAACAACAGCGGATCTCCACCGAGCTTGGGATCAAAAATCCCCAAATGTAACGTCCGCTCCAGCACCACCAGAACCAGCGTGACCGCAATCACCGGGGTCCCCAGCAGCATGACAATGCTGGTAGCATAATGCGCCCAGATAAACAGCGGCAAGCGCGACCATGTCATCCCCGGCGCGCGCATGCGATGAATGGTGACAACGAAATTCAGCCCGGTAAGAATCGAAGAAAAACCCGCAACAAAAATTCCCAACCCGGCGGTCACCACATGAGTATTGCTGAATGCAGTACTGAGTGGCGTGTAGAAAGTCCAGCCCGTATCAACACCGCCGCTAAGGATGGCATACAGCATCAGCGCGCCGCCGATAATGTACAGATACCAGCTCAGCAAGTTGATCTTCGGAAAGGCCAGGTCCTTGGCCCCGATCATCAAAGGAACAAGAAAATTTCCCAGCACCGCGGGAATCGATGGAATCAGGAAAAAGAAAACCATCACCTGCCCGTGCATGGTGAACAGCTTGTTGTAAGTATCGGCTTGCACCAGGTCCCCGGCGGGCGTAAGCAATTCCAGCCGGATCAGCAACGCAAAGAATCCGCCGATAAAGAAAAACAGCGTAATCGAAACCAGATAAAGCAGCGCGATGCGCTTGTGGTCAGTCGTCAGCAGCCACGAGCGTATGCCGTACTCTTTATTAAGATAATCTTCGCGCTCTGGTGTAATCCCGACCGTTGCCATAACTATTGCACCTGGCCTTCACCCGACGGCTTCGAACCCGCCGGAACCGCACTCACTGTCCCGCTCGGAGCCTGGTTCAACGACTTTACATATGCGATCAATGAGTTCAACTGTTCCTCGGTCACCAATCCCTGAAACACCGGCATGACCGGCTGGAAGCCACTGACAACTTTTGCGCCGGGAACAAGGATCGATTCGCGAATGTAATTCTCATCAGCCACCACAGTACGTCCGTCCGCGAGCATCACTTTCTGTCCATAAACGTCCGGTCAAGTTCGGACCGCGCCCTTGCGTATCCATACGATGGCAGGTCGAGCATCCAAGCTGCTGGAACATCGCTTCGCCAGTCTGCGCCAACGATTGGGTCGCACCCCCGCCGCTCAACCAGGCCTGATACTCCGCCGGTTCCATCACCACAACCGATCCAACCATTCCCGAATGCTGCGTGCCGCAATATTCCGCGCAAAACAGGTGATAAGTCCCCGGCTTTGGTGGCCCGAAACCATGCCGTCGTATACCTTCCCGGCAAAACGTCCTGCTTGATGCGGAACGCCGGCACATAAAAGCTGTGGATCACATCCTGTGAAGTCATGATCAGCTTTACATCTTTGCCGACTGGAATGTGCAGCTGATTGATCTCGCGCTGTCCTTCTTCATGTTGCAGCTTCCACATCCACTGCTTGGCTACCACGTAAACCGTGCCCGCACCCTCGGGAGGAGTCCGCTGCTTAAAAAAGATGATCGCGCTCCACAGGAAAATCACCATGAACACGCCCAGCGGCACAATGCTCCACGTGATTTCGAGCTTGTGCGACCCTTCAATCTGCTCGGCCCGAACTCCGGGGCGGCGGCGGTAGCGAACGGCAAACACCAGAATCATGGTGAAGATCGCCACCGTCATGAAAGCAGACAGCAACAGCAGAAACACGTAGAGCGCGTCCACCTCGCCCGCGATAGACGAGGCCCGTTGCGGCCACAATGGGAAACTTTCAAACATAATGTTTTTCGTTCGGACCCTTACCCTGGTTCACTGGACCAATCCGCACCAGCACAAAAATCATCAGCCCCAGCGCCAGCACCGTCACCGCGCCCGACAGCTTCAATACACGCGCCACAATCGCGCCATACTTCCCAGTCGCGGGATCGTAGTGATAGCAGTACAACAACACTTGGTCCACCAGATTTCCAATCTTCTCGTTCGAGGCCTGTACCAGCCCCAGCCGCAAATCCTTCGGTGCAAAATCCACACCATAGAAATATTGAGCGAGCTTGCCCTGCGGGGTAACGATCATGATTGCCGTCGCATGCGCGAACTGCCCCGTCTTCGCGTCGTACTGATAGCCAAATCCCGCGGCGGAAGTAAGCGCTGTAATCGCATCCTGCTGCCCAGTGAGAAAGTGCCATCCAGCCGCGCGCTCCGGATGTCCGTAACGCTTCAAATATTCCGCCTTTTTATCGGAAGCAAACTCCGGTGTATCGCGCGGGTCAATGCTGATCGAGACGACATCGAACTCTTTTCCCAGTTCAAACTTAAGGCCCTTCATCGAAGTCGTCAGCCCGGTCAAAGTTTCCGGGCACAACATCGAGCAGGAGTAATAAACAAAGTTCAAAATCACCGGCTTCTTGCCGAAAAATTGTTTTAGCTGGACGCTCGCCCCAGTCTCATCCCGGAACGTGAGATCCAAAGGCAGTTGCGTATCCAGCTTCTGCGTGATTCCAACCTGCGCCAGGCCCGGAGGACGCATGTTCGCCGGAGGCGCCATCATTCCCTTGGTCATACCCTGCCCCCACGCCGCCGCCGTCAGCAACAGCCCGAGAGCAAAACAACCGGCTTGTAGGGCAGACTTCACTTTTTCTTTTTCGCCTTTACGGATGTATCGGCTTTCGCCGCTGCCTGCTCCGAAGTGTTGGCCGCAGAAGCGGGGGCCACTCCAGCCTTTACCTGTGTCGGCAACCCGCGCTGAACAATCAGTTGCATCGCACGCTCAATCGGAATATGCACTGCGCCTGAACTCTGGTCCACTCCGTATGTATAAAGTCTCTGCTCTTCTGCGTCGCGAAACACGCGCAGCTCATGCACTTCATCGGTCTCCAGCGTCGGATTAGGAAACTTCTTCACTTCCTCCGGCGTTACTTCACGCGTGTCGCCCGGCGCCTTCGCTACCAGCGGGTTCTGCGGCGGCTGATGCGAGCGGTTATAAGCATCTAATCCGCCGGTCAAAACTTTCAGGATTCCCATCACCACCAGGAACATCACCAGCAGACCGATCAAAAACGTAAACACCGCCCGCGCGGTAAGGTCCTCGCGCTCGTACTCGGCGTGCTCAGAATGATGTCCGTGCTTCATGGGATCACTCATTGCGCGTGCTCCGGTTCCAGCACTTCCTTGGCAAACGGATCGTAGGCCGGCACCAGCGGCATAGCCATTAGATTGCGGCAGAAGTACCACAGCCACAATCCACCCATGGCCACCGGCACAACAATTTCCGCGAGAGTCACGCGGAAAGTAGTTGAAAAATTCGGTTCGATGATCCAATACAAATCCACCCAGCGCATCAACAGCATCCACACTGCCAGCCAAACCAGCTTAGTGACGTCGCGCTTAAATGGACGCGAAAGCAGCAACACAAATGGACCGCCGAACTGACCAATCACCAAAAGCAGCCCGACCCAGCCCCAACCATTATTGAGCCGCCGCATATACCAGGTGATCTCATCCGGCAGATTGCCTGACCATATGATCAGCCACTGCGAGAAGCTGAAGTAGGCCCACAGCATGATGAAGGTCAGCATGAACTTGCCGTGGTCATGCACCTGTTCCGGCTTGAGCAGTTCCGACATCGGCTTGTAGCGGAACAAAATGCGCTCGATGACAATTGCCAGACACAACGCTGAGAGCAGCTGACCGATCAGAATCAACAATCCGTAGATCGTGGAGATCCAGCCGGGGTCAATCGACATCACCCAGTCAATCACTGCAAAAGAAATGGTGAATGCGTAAAGCAAAATTCCCGGCCCACTCACCGCCTTGAAACGCGCAGTGTGGTCAGGAGCGGTTGGACTGTCCTGTTCCCGAGACCATTTGGTCAGGAAAAACGAAATCAGGTTCCAAATCAGAAAATACAGCGCTGAACGCGCGATGAACCCGGGAGCATTCAGGTATTTCCCAGCGATCCACCGCAAGTGCGCATCGGCCGCAAGCTTCGCGGGGTCCAACCACGGATACAGATGATGATGCCCAAGAAAAACCTCAATCCAGATCGGAACAAAAAAGACCGTAACCAAAGCAATATTCCGCATGGCCGCGCCCATCATACGGCGTATCACCATGCCCCACGCGCCCTTGGTCAGGTGACGCAACATCAGGATGGCCATGGAACCAAGCGTCACTCCCAACCACATCATGAGGCCCAGCAGATAGGCCTGCATGAACTGCTCGTAATTCCAATAAGCGGTAGCGGCAGCGAGCGCGGTGAACAACAGCCCGATGACCAGCGACCGCTGTCCGATCGTGCGAACAATCGGCGGCGCGGACAAATCCAGATTGTGGGCCATCGTGCTCATCGTTCGTGTCCCGCTGTTTCCGATCCTTCCACTGTCTTCGTATCCAACACCGGCAAACTCGCACCTGATCCCGGCTCTTTAAACCGTGGCGCCTCGGAGGGAACTTTTGCTCCCGCCGCAACGTCCGCCTGGGTTGCGTTCTGACTCAACTGCAAGGCGCGGATGTAAGCCACTATTCTCCAGCGGTCATCCGCCGGAATCTGCGAAGCATAATCCGGCATGGAACCAAAGCCGTTGGTCATCACATCGAAGAAATATCCCAGCGGCGCCTTGCGCAGACGCTCGATGTGATACGACGGCGGCTGCTTGAACCCGCGCTGCACGATCATCCCGTTGCCATCACCCATCCGCGAATGACAGGGCGCGCAATAAATATTGAAACGTTCACGCCCACGCGCCAGGTCTTTATCAGTCACCTGAAAGGGCATGTAGTCGCCAGGGTTCGCGCCGACCTTCCCGGTATAGAAATAAGTGTCGTCATGCAACTGACCGCGTGCGACGGTGTCTTCAACCGGAGGCCGCTCCGACCGCAGGTCGGCATAAAAATCGCTCTTCGCCAGCGGCTTAAACCGTGGCTGATCGTGCATGTCCTGCCGGCAAGCGGAAAGCATCAGCAAAGGTCCCGCAGCCAAAACTAAAATTTTGGGCGAGGCGCGCATTAATCCGGCACCTCCGTGAGCGTCTTCGGTGCCAGGGTCTCCAGAAACTCCCGCGTCTTCACATCGTCATACTTCTTGTCGGAAGAAAACACGATCAAGAAAAAACGGTCCTTACTGGCCATGGCAAACCGTTCCACGTTAAACACCGGGTGATACGGCATCGGTAGTCCATTCAATGCCAGCATGCCGAACACAGCCGAAAGGCCACCGAACAAAATCGTCATCTCAAAGGTCACCACGATGAACGAAGGCCAGGAATGAAACGGCTTGCCGCCAATGTTCAGCGGGTAATTGATGACATTGATCCAATACTGCAACAAATACCCACTCACTCCACCGATGATGGCGCCAATCAAAGTCACCAGCGGCACCAGGTCATGATGAAAGCCAATCGCTTCTGCCAGTCCTTCAATCGGCAGTGGACTGTAAGCGTCAATCTTTACGTAACCCGCAGCGTAGGTCTTCTCCGCCGCCTTCACCAAAGAGGTGGGCGAATCGAACTCTGCCAGCAATCCGTAACTGGGAGTCCGCTTCACTCCTTCACCTCCGCTTCAGGCAGCAGGGTGCGGATTTCGAAGATCGAAATCATGGGCAGAACGCGGACAAACAGGAACATGGCCGCCAGGAACATGCCAATGGTCCCGATAAATGTCATGTAGTCCCATCGCGTCGGGTAATACATGCCCCAGGAAGATGTTAGGAAGTCGCGGTGCAAACTGACCACGACAATCACAAACCGTTCCAGCCACATACCGCACAGCACAATGCCAGAAACGATAAACAGCCACACTGGGTGCGTACGGAATTTCTTGATCCACAAAACCTGCGGCAGGATGATGTTGCACACCCACAACAGCATGTACAGGACCCAGTAAGGTCCATGCAGCCGGTTCCAGAAGGTGTAGGCTTCGTAGCGGTTGCCACTGTACCAGCCCATGAATGCCTCGATGATGTAGCCATAGGCCACAATCAACCCGGTGCCCAGCATGACCTTGGCAGAGTTATCGAGGTGGGTCACGGTGATGAAACCTTCCAAGCCATAAATCTTGCGGATGGGAATCGCCAGCATAAGCACCATGGCGAAGCCGGAGTAAATCGCGCCCGCCACAAAGTAAGGCGGGAAAATCGTCGTGTGCCATCCCGGGACGATGCCGACGGCAAAGTCAAAGCTGACGACAGTGTGCACGGAAAGAACCAGCGGCGTAGCCAATCCGGCCAAAAGCAGATAAGCCGTCTCATAGCGGTGCCAGTGGCGCGCCGAACCGCGCCAACCCAGGGCCAGCATGCCGTAAATCATTTTCAGGGAACGCTTCTCCGCACGATCACGCAGGGTCGCTAAATCAGGGATCAACCCCACATACCAGAACACAGCGGAAATCGTGGCGTAGGTGGAAACCGCGAATACGTCCCACACCAGTGGGCTGCGGAACTGCGGCCAGTAGTTCATGGTGTTGGGATAAGGAAAAAGCCAGTACGCCAGCCACGGACGCCCGGTATGGATCAAGGGAAAAATTCCCGCACAGGCCACCGCAAACAAAGTCATCGCCTCGGCAAAGCGGTTGATCGAGTTGCGCCAAGACTGCCGCAACAACATCAGGATGGCTGAGATCAACGTGCCGGCGTGTCCGATACCGATCCACCACACAAAATTGACGATGGCAAATCCCCACCCGATGGGAATCGTAATGCCCCAGATCCCGACACCCTTGATGAACAGGTATCCCATCGCATACAGCAGCATCATGGTGAGCAGGAACATCACGCCGAAGCCGATAAACCAGCCATTGGAGGTCGGGCGCGTCAATACGATCGAGCTGATCTTGTCCGTGACCGAGCCAAAGGTATAACCAGGTGCAATCACCGGAGCCCGTAATGGCGTTTTTTCTGTCTGCTCGCTCATGAATTAACCGCGCTTCTCACCCAACTCCGAATTCGGATTACGAATCTCCGCCAAATAAGTCGTCCGCGGACGCGTATTCAAATCCGCCAGCAAGCTATAGTTTCGCGCCTGCCCTTTTAATTTGTTCACCCGGCTGTCGGGATCATTGATATTGCCAAAAATAATCGCTTCCGCCGGACAGGACTGCTGGCAAGCCGTCTGCAACTCCCCATCCTGAATCTTGGTTTCACCACGCTCAGCATCAATGCGATGCTCATTGATCCGTTGCACGCAGTAGGTGCATTTCTCCATCACACCGCGACTGCGGACCGAGACATCCGGATTGCGCATCATCTTGAACTGTGGCGTATCGAAGTCCTGGAACAGCAGGAAATTAAACCGCCGAACTTTATAAGGACAGTTGTCCGAGCAATAGCGCGTCCCCACGCAGCGGTTGTAGACCATGTCGTTCAGACCTTCGGTCGAGTGCGTAGTAGCGCCCACCGGACAAACCACTTCGCAGGGCGCGTTTTCGCACTGCTGGCAAGGTACCGGCTGGAAGTATGCCGTGGGATTGGCGCGGTCTCCCTGATAGTAGGCATCGACACGCAGCCAGTGCATGTGGCGGCCAATATTTACCTGCTCCTTACCGACAACGGGAATATTGTTTTCCGACTGACAGGCGATGATGCAGTTGTTGCAACCCACGCAGGCATTCAGATCAATCGCCATGCCCCAGGCATAAGGCTCAGTTGTAGTCGTAATCTTTGTAGAGGGTAAGCTCGTGCGGCGGCTCTTCTTCCCTGGCGAAGTTTGGCTCTTCGTGGTACTTCTCGAGCGACGCCGTCCGCACCAGCGGACGCGTACCCGAGCCGGCATCCATCGTCTGATAACCCTGCGTGGAGGCCAGCTTGTAAGTCGCACCGGTCCGCGCGAATGTCTACACCCGCCGCAGTCCATGGAGTTGCGCTGTAGCGGATCGCGTAAGCATCAAACCCAGCGCCCGTCCCGACGCGTCCAGCTTTCCGGCGTCCATAACCCAAAAACACGGTCAGCGAATTGTCTGGGTGCCCGGCCTGAATCCAGATCGCGCCTTCAACTTTTTTGCCGTTGAGCGAAATCTCAATTACGTCTTCGACTTTGAGATTTTTGTCCGCAGCGGTCTTAGGACTGATGAGCACTGCGTTGTCCCAAGTGAGCTTGTTCATTGGCTTGGGTAATTCCTGCAACCAGCCGTTATTGGCGAATCGTCCGTCGTGGATCGAGGGATCGCGACGGAAGTTGAGCTCTAAATCATTGCCGCCCGGGCTTGCAACAGATGCGGCAGTAGCCAGCTTAGCGGAAACCTGCTTCGGCACGAAGGCCGTCCCCTCAACCCATCCGTCGTGCAAGGATTTGCGCCAGAACTTGTCGAAATCGGCCGTATGCTGCTTCTGCCAATAACCTTTAACAATATCGTGACCGCTGGTGCCGGATTGGCCAGACAGCAGCGCGAGAATTTCGTGGGCACTCTTGCCGTCATACAGCGGAGCAATCAGGGGCTGCACAATGCTGACGGTGCCATCATAAGCGCGGCCATCGCTCCAAGCCTCTAGATAGTGCGCATCATTCACATGCCACTGGCAAAGTTCAGCCGTTTCATCCTGATAAAGCCCGTGATGAATGCGAACGGGAATGTTTGTATTCTTGAGGGCATCCGCAAAACCAAAATCAGCCGGAGAATCATACACAGGATTCCCGCCAAGAATCACCAGCATGTCCACCTTGCGGGCGCGCATATCCCCAACCAGCTCTTTCAACGATTCCGCTTGATTAATTGGATTTGCATCAACCGTATCTGAATAGAAAACGGTCTTTCCAACATTACCCAAAGCCTGGTTCATCAAATGCGCCAAGAGATGAACAATGGGAGGCTGATGGTCGCCAGCCACAACGATGCTCGAACCCAAATGCTTAACAATGTCCGACTGAATCGTGTGCGCAAACGGTGAACCTTGCGCCTCCGCAGGCTCTTTGGATTGCCCTACAAGACGGAAAAGGTCACGGGCAAAAGACTCCATATCTGCGGCCCGCAATGGCAAGCGATGATCCGCCTTCGCCCCAGTCGCCGACATCCCACTCTCAACCACATACAACCGCGACATCTCTCCAACTTCCGGATTACGCCGTTTGGCAAAATCGCGAATATATTTGGTAGAGCCAGGGAATCCAGCCGAGAGAAAGTCGGCATCAAGCGAAACAATCACATCAGCCTTGGAGAAGTCATACCGCGTCTCAACCGGCTGCCCAAATGCCAGCTTCGCGCCTTCCAGCACATTGTCGCGATTCACCGGCTCATACACATGCCACTTGGCCTCGGGGAACTTCGCCAGAAAATCCTTTTTCTGGTCGGCCAACGTCGGCGAAGAAAATGTCCGCGAAAGAATTCGAATGCCCGCACCCTTCAAACTCTTCTGCACATTCAACGGCCCAGTAATGGCATTGACGAAATCACCCAGGTCCGGACATCGCCCAAATAAGTGATGGTCTGCGACCGGTCCGGGTCATACATCTCAAGGATCGAAGCCTGCAAAAAATATCCGTCCCGCCCAGGCTGGCCGGATGTTTGTCATTGCCCTCAATTTTTGTAGGGCGGTACATATGGCTTTCCACTAATAAAGGACTGGCATACCCGCCCATAGTGAAAGCCGTGGCATAAAACATCGGACGCCCGGGGATGGTTTCCTCCGGCTGCTTTACATAAGGAACAATCGGCTCCAGCGGCTGCTTGGTGCAGGCGGTCATTCCAGCCATCGCCAGCGACGCGCCCATCAATCCCATGAACCCGCGCCGCGAAACTCCACTCGCCCACTCCGAAGCACCCTTGGGAAATTCCCGGTGCATCATTTCGCGGAATTCTTCCGTACCCGCAAGCTCCTCAAGCGAGCGCCAGAACTCCGGCCCGTGGGTCTCAGCGATCTGCGCGCGCACGGTTTCTAAGTCGAGGTTGCCCTTCTTGCCGGGGCAGACATCTTCTTGATGTGCTTTGCCGTTTTGTTCTTCTTTATTCATGACTATCTATGACAAGTCGAGCAACTGGTGATGTCCTGCTTACTGCGTAAGTGATACTTCTCTCTTCAAGTCCGTCCCCAGCGAAAGCTGGTCCAAATATTTCTTCCCATCAAACTCCACCGGATTCTCCGCCGTAGGCTGCTCATACCGCATATTGAACACCTGGTCCCGAGGCCGCAAATTCTTCTCCGGGGCACGATGGCAATCCAAACACCACTCCATCTGCAAAGAAGCGTAGTTGTACATCAAAGGCATCCGGTCGACAGGCCCGTGACACGTATTGCACCCCACACCCTTATTTATATGGATACTGTGATTGAAATAAACAAAGTCAGGCAGATCGTTCACTCGGTTCCACACCAAAGACTTCCCAGTCTTAAAACTCTCCCGCACCGGCTCAAGCATCGGAGCCCCGGTCCAAATCTGCCGGTGACAGTTCATACAGGTCGCAGTAGGCGGAATCCCAGCAAAATTTGAAGTCTCAACCGATGTATGGCAGTACCGGCAATCAATCCCCAACCCAGCCACATGATGCTGATGGCTAAAGGGCGCAGGCTGAGGCCGCGCTATCCCCGCATAGGTGACATACGGAGAGCGCTGGATCTCCGCGGCAGCCCAAAATAGCGCCGCCACCACGAAGATCGCTCCATAGATCGTGGCCCGGGATAATGTATTCGTACTGCGATGAAAAATCTGCATCGAGAGCTTTCAGGTGCAGCGAAACCCGTCCCTCAGGTTTCAGTTACTTGCAGCGTTGCCGTGACCAACAGCAACAATGTTTACCGAGGAGACTAAAAATTATATCAGCTTCACGCGCGGAGTCACGTGTTTCGCGCGGTTCACCCAGAAAATATTTTCTGAAAATAAAATTCTAAATAATTTTGGAACGATGTGGAAATCCAGGCAGGGTACGAAAGGACGTAGTTCCCGATTCAGGAAGAAAAATTAATGCCGCAAATAACCAATCTGTCATTCCGAGGAGCGCAGCGATCGAGGAACCTTGTGTTCCTGACCATTATCGCAAATTCATCACCATCAATTTAGGCTCAGTCATCTCCTCAATCGCATACCGCAACCCTTCCCTACCTAAACCCGAATCCTTCACCCCGCCATAAGGCATATGATCAATCCGGAACGAAGGGACATCCCCAGCCACCACCGCCCCCACTTCCAACTCCTCATAAGCCTGGAACATCAACTTCGCGTCCCGGGTAAACACCCCAGCCTGCAAACCGTAAGGAGAACTGTTCATTACGCGCAAAGCCTGGTCAAACGAATCGTAAGCCTCGACAGTCACCACCGGCCCAAAAATCTCCTGACAATTCACCTTCATTTCCGGCCGAGTCCCGGTCAGCACCGTAGGCTTCGAGCATCGATCCGCTCCGCTTCCCACCCACCAGCAACCGGGCCCCGCCTCGTAAAGCTTCCTGCACCCAGTCATAAGCGCGGATGGCATCGCTCTCGCGGATCATCGGCCCCAGATCGACGGAGTCATCCATGGGATCACCCATCTTTAGTTTGCTAATGCCGCTCAACAGCAGTTCGGTAAACTTGCCGAACACCGACCTCTCGACAACAATCCGTTGCACCGAAATGCAAGTCTGCCCCGCATAGGAGAACCCGCCTACCGCACAGCGCTCGGCAGCAAACTCCAGATCAGCATCACTATGCACGATGACCCCGGCATTCCCACCGAGCTCCAAAACAACTTTTTTCTTTCCGGCGTTGTCCTTGATCTTCCACCCAACCGCAGCCGACCCGGTAAAGCTAATCAGCTTGATGCGCTCGTCCGAACCAGCAACCCGGCGTCAGCATTCGACAGCGGCAACACATTCAGCCCGCCATCCGGCCACCCCGCCTGCTGCACCGCCTCCGCCAGCAACATGGCGGTCAACGGAGTCTGCGGCGCCGGCTTCAACACCAGCGGACACCCGCCGCAATCGCCGGAGCCACCTTATGCGCTACCAGATTCAAAGGAAAATTAAATGGAGTAATCCCGGCAATCGGCCCCAGAGGAAAGCGCTTCACGATCCCCCATCGCCCGGCAGTAAACTGCTGCCAGTCCAGCGGCAGATACTCGCCGTAAATCCGCGTGCTCTCTTCAGCCGCAACATTAAAGGTAAAAATCCCCCGCTCGACTTCAGTCCGCGCCACCTTCAAAGGCTTGCCCGACTCCGCCGCCATGGTCCGGGCAAATTCTTCCTTGCGCGCGGTAATCGTCGCGGCTACCTGCCGCAACACCCGCTGCCGCTCAAACGCAGGCAGTCTCTTTGTCGTTCCGAACGCCTTAACCGCCGCCGCAATTGCCGCCTCGGCATGCGCGCGACGCGCCTGGAACACATGCCCAACCGTGCTCTGGTCGTAGGGAGACCGGATCTCAACCGGGTCTCCGGCCTCAATCCATTTTCCATCGAGAAAAAAACCTTGGGTGCTAACGGGAGTAGCGGTCATCTGGGCCATGGCGTTAGAAACCTCCGCCGGAAGGAACACTTAATTATAGAACTGTTCTATAATTAAGTGTTCCTTCCGGCGGAGGTTTCTAACGCCATGAGCCAGATGACCGCTACTCCCGTTAGCGGCCCTGAGAATTTCTCGATGGAAAATGGATTGAAGCCGGAGACCGGTTGAGATCCGGTCTCCCTACGACCAGAGCACGGTTGGGCGTGTGTTCCAGGCGCGTCGCGCACCGCATGCCGAGGCGGCAATTGCGGCGGCGGGGGCGTCAGAACAACAAAGAGACTGCCTGCGTTTGAGCGGCGGCGGGTGTTGCGGCAGGTAGCCGCGACGATTACCGCGCGCAAGGAGAATTTGCCCGGACCATGGCGGGCGGAAGTCGGGCAAGCCTTTGAAGGTGGCGGGGAAGCAAATCAGAGCTGGGGATTTTTACCTTTAATGTTGCGGCTGAAGAGAGCACGCGGAGTTTACGGCGAGAGTCTCTGCCGCTTCAACTGGGCAGCAGTTTACTGCCGGGCGATGGGAGAGTGTGAAGCGCTTTCCTCTGGGGCCGATTCCCGGGATTACTCCATTTAATTTTCCTTTGAATCTGGTAGCGCATAAGGTGGCTCCGGCAATTGCGGCATGTGCCCGCTGGGGGGGAGCCCGGCGCCGCAGACTCCGTTGACCGCCACTGCAGCGGGGAGGTGCGGCACGGCGAGATACCTTGCGGTCGGCGGGCCTGAATCTGTTGCCGCTGTCGAATGCTGACGCCGGGTTGCTAGGGGCAGACGAGCGCATCAAGCTGATTAGCTTTACCGGGTCGGCTGCGGTTGGTGGGAGATCAAGGACGACGCCGGAAAAGAAAAAAGTTGTTTTGGAGCTCGGTGCGGAATGCCGGGGTCATCGTCATAGTGATGCTGATCTGGAGTTTGCTGCCGAGGCGCTCTGGGTGGGCGAGGTTCTCCTATGCAGGGCAGACGGGCATTTCGGTGCAACGGATTGTTGTCGAGAGGTCGGTGTTCGGCGGGAGCACCGAACTGCTGTTGAGCGGCGTAGGCAAACTAAAGATGGTGATCCCATGGATGACATTGACGATGTGTGGGCGGATGGATCCCGCGAGAGCGATGCCATCCGCGCTTATGACTGGGTGCAGGAAGCTTTACGAGGCGGGGCCCGGTTGCTGGTAGCAGGGAAGCGGAGCGGGTCGATTGTCGGAGTTACAGGTGCTGACCGGGACTCGGCGGAAATGAAGGTGATTGTTCAAGAGATGTTGGGCCGGTGGTGATTGTCGAGGCTTACGGGTTTTGACCAGGCTTTGCGCGTAATGAACAGTTCTCCTTACGGTTTGCAGGCTGGGGTGTTTACCCGGGACGCGAAGTTGATGTTCCAGGCTTATAAAAGATGGAAGTAACAGAGGTGGTGGCTGGGGATGTCCCTTCGTTCCGGATTGATCATATGCCTTATGGCGGGGTGAAGGATTCGGGTTTAGGTAGGGAAGGGTTTTGGGTGTGCGATTGAGGAGATGACTGAGCCTAAATTGATGGTGATGAATTTGAGATAATGGTCAGGAACACAAGGTTCCTTGATCGCTGCGCTCCTCGGAATGACAGAATTTATGGAATTAATTTTTCTTCCTGAATCGGGAACTACGTATTTTGGTACCCTAAATAGAAAAACCACATCGCTCCAAAATTATTTAGAATTTTATTTTCAAAAAATATTTTCTGTGTGAACCGCGCGAAACACATAACTGCACACATGAACTGATATAATTTTTAGTTTCCTCGGTAAACATTGTTGCTGTTGTTCACAGCAACGCTCCAAGCTGAAACCTGGGAACAGGTTTCACTGCACCTGAAAGCTCTCGATGAGATTTTTCATCGCAGTACGAATACATTATCCCGGGCCACGATCATGGCGCGATCTTCGTGGTGGCGGCTCTTTTGGGCGGCCACGGGGGTGCAGCGCTCTCCGTATGTCACGTATGCAGGGATCGCGAGGCCTCAGCCTGCGCCCTTTAGCCATCAGCATCATGTGGCGGGGCTGGGGATTGATTGTCGTTACTGATACGTCGGTTGAGACTTCAAATTTTGCTGGGATTCCGCCTACGGCGACCTGTATGAACTGTCATCGGCAGATTTGGACCGGGCTCCGATGCTGGAACCGGGCGGAGAAGCTTGAAGATGGGAAGACTTTAGTGTGGAACCGGTGAACGATTTGCCCGACTTTGTATATTTCAATCACAGTATCCATATAAATAAAGGTGTGGGGTGCGATACGTCAGGGCAAGTGGACCGGATGCCGCTGATGTACAACTACGCGTCGTTGCAGATGGAGTGGTGTTTGGATTGCCACATCGTGCGCCGGACAAAAATTTCAGGCCTGGGAACATGTGTTCAATATGCGGTATGAGCAGTACGGCGGAATCCGGTGGAGTTTAATGGTCAGAAATATTTGGATCAGCTTTCGCTGGGGACGGGTTTGAAGGGGATGTATCACTTGCGCAGTAAGCAGACATCACCAGTTGCTCGACATGTCATAGGTAGTCATGAATATGGAAGAACAAACGGCAAGGCGCATCAGGAAGATATGTCCCGGCAAAAAGGGCAAGCTCGACTTAGAAACCTGCGCGCGCAGATCCTGAGACCCAGGGGCCGGAGTTCTGGCGCTCGCTTGAGGAGCTGGCGGGTAGGAAGAATTCCGCGAAATGATGCACCGGAATTCCCCAAGGGTGCTTCGGATGGGCGAGCGGAGTTTCGCGGCGCGGGTTCATGGGGTCGATGGGCGCATCGCTGGCCATGCTGGAATGACGGCCTGCACCAAGCAGCCGCCAGCCGATTGTTCCTTTATGTCAAGCAGCCGGAAAAGATCGTTCCCGGGCGTCCTTTGTTTTATGCCACGGCTTTCACTTATGGGCGGGTATGCCAGTCCGTTGCTGGTTGGAGATTCATATTTACCGCCCTACAAAGATTGAAGGCAATCGACAAACATCCGGCCAGCCTGCGGGGGATGATATTTTTTGAGGCGTCAATCCTGGAGATGCATGACCCGGACCGTTCGCAGACCATCACCATTTGGGAGATGTGCGGACCTGGGTGATTTCGTCAATGCGATTACTGGGCCGTTGAGTGTGCAGAAGAGTTTGAAGGGTGCGGGCATTCGAATTCTTTCGGCGGACATTTTCTTCGCCGACGTTGGCCGACCAGAAAAAGGATTTTTGTGAAGTTTCCCGAGGCCAAGTGGCATGTGTATGAGCCGGTGAATCACAACAATGTGCTGGAAGGCGCGAAGCTGGCAT
>CAWBXL010000217.1:0-47023 GCA_963792305.1 uncultured Acidobacteriaceae bacterium
TCCGCGAGAGCTCATCTTCGCATTGGATGGCTGCGGTCGGTTGCCAACATCTATCACGGTTTTGCGGTGCAGAGTTTCAGCGATGAGCTTGCACATCGCGCCAAACGCGATCCAGTGGAATATCTGCTTGAGTTGCTGGGTCCGGCGCGGAAGCTGGACCTGAGTGCACATAAATATCCGAACTATGATGCCTCAACCGATGACTATCCTCTCGATATCGGGCGGATGCGTCATGTTGTGGAGATGGTGGCGGAAAAATCCAACTGGGGAAAAAGAAAACTTGGGCATGGATCGGGAATCGGTATTGCGGTTCACCGCAGCTTTCTTACCTACGTTGCCACAGTTGTCGAAGTGAATGTCGATGACAGCGGCGAAGTCACCATCCCCCGCGTGGATACCGTTGTGGATGCCGGGCTAGTGGTAAATCCAGAGGCTACGCGGTCGCAATTTGAAGGTGCTGCTGTTTTTGGAACCAGCATTGTTCGCAGCGGGGAAATTACCGCCAGGAATGGGGCCGTCGAGCAGTCAAATTTTGACACCTACGCAGTAGCCCGGATCAATGAGGCTCCTCGGCAGACGAATGTGTATATCGTGGACAGCGATGCGCCGCCCGCTGGAGTGGGAGAACCTGGTGTGCCTCCGTTCGCTCCGGCATTGTGCAATGCGATTTTTGCCGCCACTGGGACGCGCGTCCGGGAGTTGCCGCTTAGCCGCACTAAGCTGGGAAAGGCCTAAATATAATCGGGCTTTGCGTAAAGCTAGCCCCACCGGGGTTGTTCGTCCAGACTGATCCCAAGCGCGGTTTTCGCCACCACTTCATGCGTAAGGAAGGAATTGGCGGGATGGATTCGACCCAGACGCGCGTCGCGGAGCAGTCGCTCATAACCCGCCGAACGAAAGATCCCGAAGCCACCGGTTACATCCATCCCTAAGTCCACAACACGCCACGAGCCCTCGACCGCGTGGTACTTTGCCGCAAAAATTTTTGCGGCCCAACCAGCGCCATGGTCAACACCATTCGACCAGTCTTCGGCTACTGCTTCTAAATGCGGTCCGATGGATTCGAGTTCGAGGACCATTTCAGCGATGGCGTGCTGGACCTCTGGGTGATATGCCATGGAGCGGGACAAAGCTAAAGCACTCTTGCTTTTTACATTGGCGATGCTCTGGTCCAGTGCGCGTTTGGCTAGTCCGTAATAGATATTCCCAAAGCCCATCAGCGCCCACGCCATAACTGCACCTACGAAAAGATCGATTCCCGCACCGCCCGGGGGTACCACCCTGGCTATATAGCGATCCGGAATAAATACATTCTCGAGCACGGTGTCATCGCTGCGTGTTGCGCGCATGCCTAGCACATCCCAGGTTTCTTTGATTGTGTATCCCGCAGTATCGCGCGGCATGAATGCGTGAACGATCTTTGGTTGACCTGGATTGCTGGTATCCATGCCATGCAAGCCAAACCTGGTCCATACGGGCGACAGGCTGCCAAAGTGCTTTCTGCCAGTAAATCTGTAACCGCCATCGATTCGTTCTGCTTTCGTGGTCGAGAGCAGCACCGGCAAATCGTTCCCACTTTCGGCGTGGCCGGCGGCAAAGATTTCGCCGGCGGCTGCCTCACGCAAGAGCCACTCCAGCGAGGCATCCCCACTGCGCCAAAGATCGGCAGCGACACCAAGCCAATAAAGGTGCATGTTTACTGCAAGAGCAGTTGCGGGAGCATGGTAGGCCAACCGGCGCTGCTCGCGGCATAGTTCAGCAAGCGTCATGCCTGCGCCTCCAAATTCCGATGGCAGCGGCAACAGAAGATACTTCGACGCCCGCAGTTCCGCGAAATCTTCATCCATGAAGCGGTTTTCCCGGTCATAGGAGTCGGCGCGCGCTGCAAAACGCGCGAGCATTTCTTCGCTGAGTACTGATTTTACGGGCCGCGGTAGAGACGCCCTCTTGTTTCTCGTATCGTGGGCGTCCTCGCTGACTGACTGCTTTTCAGAAATAATGGTGTTAGGAGTTGGACACATGTCAGGTCTCCTGCGGAAGTCTAACTTGTTGGACATTCTACAGCTCCGTCACTAAGCTGAACTTATCTGCCTTTGAGTTGCGCGGAATTGGGCGCTGGAGCAGCGAAGATTCGTGCGTCCCATCGTATTTGCATCTCTAGGAATTCAACCAGGGTCAGGTGCGGCTCTCTGTTTTCATGGCTGTGCGCCAGAACGCAGCTGCGCGCGGTGCACGTTGTCTCGCAGAGATCAAACTGCCTTTCTACGATGTTTTCCAATTGCTCGATTTGCTCATCCAGCCAGGTTGCCATGTTGTTCGATCATCCTTTCCTGCCGAAGTCTGATTTTCACCGGCATTTAATCGCTCGGTGGGGGAGGGCGTGCGAGCGGGCGGCACGATCTTTATCCATGCCTGCCACTCGCACGACCCGGGGAGGTCAATTACGGCCGAGCTTCGTAAACGATGTTGAACGGCGTTTCGGTTGCTCGCCGGAAGCGCTTAAATCCAGCCGCACTCACAACCTCCCGAATGCGCGACTCGCCTGCTTGCGCGCCTAAACACAAGCCAACTTCTTGCGATCGTGAACACGGCGTGCACAGCAGGGTCGAAAACGAGTAATAAATGCGACCTACCGGATTCAGATTGTCCTTCAACTCATCATTGGCGAAAGGCTCAACTACCATCCAGGTGCCGTCTTTCGCCAGGGACTGCCGGACGTGCGCCGCTGCCCCGATGGGATCGCCCATGTCATGCAGGCAATCGAAAACCGCGACGAAATCATAGTCCCGGCCGGGAAATTCTTTTGCTTTCGCTACTTCAAAAGTGACCCGATCAGCGACCCCGTTTCGCTTGGCCGACTCGCGGGCGGCTTCAATCGACTTGTCGTGGTAGTCGAATCCGAAGAAGCGTGATTTGGGAAATGCTTTCGCCATCAAAATAGTAGAAGCGCCCTGCCCACACCCGACATCGGCTACTCGCGCCCCGACCTCTAACTTCTGTTGCACATCGCTCAGGGCAGGAATCCACGCGCTTACAAGGTTGGCGGCGTAGCCCGGGCGAAAAAACTTCTCGCAACCGTGGAAGACTCCATCCGCATGCTCATGCCAACCCACGCCGTCACCCGTGCGGAAAGCTTCTGTAATGCGTGGGACTGCGGCCAGCGAGCCCAATGCCAATTCAAAAGCTCCGGGTAGATATGCAGGACTGTCTTCATTTGCCAACGTAAAGGCCTGTTCCTCACTCAGGCTGAACTTGTCCGTCTTTGCATCGTAGGTGACATAGCCCCCGGCAGCTTGTGACGACAGCCACTCGCGCACATAGCGCTCGTCGGTCTTCGTCTTCGCGGCAAGTTGGGCAGAAGTCATTTGTTCCCCGGCGAGGGCCTTGTACAGCCCCAACTTCTCGCCGATGACGACCATGCCGGCATGCGCCGCGGCGCCGAAATCGCTTACAAATTGCCCGATAAAAACGTTCAATTTATTCATATCAATTGCAGGAGCTTCTGTTGTGCTCATTTGACCGGCCTCCAAATTTTTAATGTGTTCCGTCTGCTTTACCCATCTCGGCGGCTTCTTTGCAAGTCAAAGAAGCCGCCATCCAAGGTCGACTATCACAACTTAGTTGTTAGTTGGGCCAACGTATGACGCGCAAGAAACGTTGGGATTCCAGTTTGTGAACGCACCGCTGGGGTTGTCCTTCCACGCCCAGACATGCAGGGTGTAGAACGGGGGCAGGTGGAAGCGATTGGGGGCATCGAAGTAATGAAACAGCTGTCCCATGAGTTCCGGCGGTCCCGTGTGCTTCGGGTCTGAGTCCCACTGCGCCGCATCAACCAGAAAGTCGGCCCCGGTTAGTTTCGGGCGTCCGTTTGGTGTCGGTTCGTAGAGGATGATCTGAGGGTGCGCAGGATCGATAACGCCAGTACCCACCAGCTCGAAGTTCACATAATGAAGTCCCATGGCTCCCTGGTCCGGTCCGCTTACGCAACCAAAATGCAAGGTGGTAGTGCTCGTACACAGCTTCTCCTACATCCTTGAAGCGTTCGGTAGCTTCCCGGACTTTTTGGAGAAGGGCACCCTGCTGGCGCTGCTGACTGGGGTTAGCTGTTGCTGCATCGTCATTGCGTGGCATGGTCTTGCGCCACAGCCGCAAAGGGCAAATGCTCATCAAAACGACAGCCAGGATGGCATACTGAAATTGCGACGCGGATCGGTCTGACTTTCCCGCCGATAGTTGGATTCTGTGCAGTACTCATTTGTTTATCTCCTCTGCTTGGTGCTTATCTTCCAATACTGCGATTGCCATGGCTTCCTCGCCACCCGCAGTTTGCTAAAATCCGCTTTATAGAGCGTTTCCTTGCGGGTGCCTGGGAGAAAGCTGTACAACGAAGCATTGAGCCTCACCTTGCAAAAGCAAAGTAACAATCTCAACCAAGGGAAGTAACGAAACAACGCCGAAGAAACGCCGAAAGTCAGACGCACAAGACACGTGCCTTCAAGGAACGGGAACAAACTGGGGATGAGTTCTCTAAACTATCAATTCGGCGAGTTCACCTTACATATAGACAGAGGCTGTCTGCTTAAGGCGGGGGAGGAAGTCAAACTTCGCCCTAAGGTCTACGAGACTCTCAAGTACTTGGTAGAGAACCCTGGACGGCTGATCGGCAAACAGGAATTGATGCAGGCAGTGTGGCCCGATGCCTTCGTTACCGATGATTCGCTGGTGCAATGCACGTTGGAGTTGCGTCGCGCACTGGAGGATCGCAACCAGCAATTACTCAAGACGGTCCCGCGTCGTGGATATTTGTTCGCTGCCGAGGTGATACATTCTGCAACCAAAGATGCTAATCCGCCGGCGCCATTTCCCCTTGCTTTGCTGGATGACCGTCAAACACCTCTGTCAAAGACCATCGGGAAGCGCCTCGATCTGCCCATTCCTCGTACTTCGCTGATAGGCCGAGAACAACAGGTGGCAGCGGCCAGCGAATTGCTGCTCCGGCCCGATGTTCGGCTTTTAAGCTTAACTGGTCCCGGAGGCGCGGGGAAAACCCGGCTCGCGGTTGCTGTTGCCACCGCCATTGCAAATCAATTTTCGGCGGGTGTTCAATTCGTTGGTCTGGCTTCAGTCACAGACCCTAACCTGGTGGCCACTGCTATCGCGGACGCACTTGAAATCCAGCGGATCGCCAACCGTAGCCTTCCACAATTAATCGGCGATCAATTGCAAGGCTTAGGACCATTCCTGCTGCTTTTGGACAACTTCGAACAGGTTCTCCCAGCAGCAACTCTGGTAGCTGGAACCCTGGAAGCATGCCCATCTCTCAAGATTCTAGTTACTACCCGCGCTTGCCTAAGGATCTACGGAGAACAGGAATTCCCCGTGAAAGCACTGGAACCGAATTGCGCCGTTGAGCTGTTCGCACAACGTGCAACAGCGGTGTGGCCCGATTTTGCAGTGACTCCTGAAAACGAAAATGCGATTCAGGAAATCTGTTCACGAGTGGATGGATTGCCCTTGGCAATCGAGTTGGCGGCTGCACGAACCAAAGTGCTCTCGCCCAGCGCTATCCTAGATCGGTTGCAGAACCGCCTACAACTTTTAACTGGCGGTGCGCTCGATCTACCTGAACGACAACAAGCGCTACGTAAGACAATTGACTGGAGCTACGAACTCTTAAATGAGGCCGAAAGAAAATTGTTCCGAAGGCTTTCCGTCTTTATAGGGGGATGCACTTTGGAAGCGGCGGAAGCCGTCTGCAACACCAACCGCGATCTCGGTCTTGATCTCTTCGAAGGATTGTCCTCGCTGGTGGATAAGAATCTGGTCCAGCGTGTGGACCAGGCGGAAACCGAGCCACGTTTCGCTATGTTGGAAACGATTCGCGAATATGCACTCGAACGTCTCGCCGATAGCGAGGAGCAATCGGCCACCCGCCGGGCCCATGCCGCATACTGTCTGGTTTTAGCAGAGGAAGGGAATCCGGAGCTGGGGCCAACGGAGCGGGCTCGCTGGCTTTCGCTATGCGATGTTGAGATTGGCAACTTTCGTTTTGCCCTCGACTGGCTGTTTCAGAGCAAGGACGTAGACTGGGCTTTGCGATTATGCGTAGGCATGTTTCGCTTCTGGGACATGCGGGAGCACTTGACCGAAGGTCGCGCTCGCCTCGAAACTGTCATGTCTCTGGCTGGTGCGGGACACACAAAAGAACGGGCAAGGATAATGCATTTTCTCGGCGCTCTGGCCACTACCCAGGGCGACTATCCTGCTGCCGAAGGTTTCCTCGAACAGAGTCTTTCCCTTTATGAAGAGCTGGGTGATGAATCAGGTATCGCCGCTTCTCTGAATGCTTTGGCGATATCGGCACAGGACCGCGGTGATTACCTGGCCGCGCAGAGCAATCTTGAGCGAAGTCTGGCCTGCTGGCGTCTGCTGCCGGACCGGTTGGCAATTGCTCGTTGTCTCCACAACCTGGCCAATGTGGTCAAAACTCGTGGCGACTATCCACGCGCTCGATGGGCGCTGCGGGAGGCTGCGGACATTTTTGAACAACTGGGGGATCGCAGCGGCGCCGCCTGGTCCGTCAACCAACTGGGAGACATCGCCCGCGAGCAAGGTGACTTAATCGAGGCTCGAGACTTGTATCAACGCGCGCTTACAGTCTTCCAGGAAGCCAAAGACCAGTGGGGTGCAGCGCGCTCTCTGACAGATTTGGGCAATATCGATTGCGCGCAAGGGAACAATGTGGCCGCCCGCGCCACATTCCGGGAAGCTCTGGAAATCTTTGCAGGCCTTGGCCACCGGCGCGGTATAGCAAGAGCACTGGAAGGCTCCGCTAGCCTGGCCCTGGCCGAGCAGCAAGCAGATCGTGCGCTAAAACTGGCCGGCGCAGCCGCGCATTTACGTCAGTTGATCGGCTCTCCGCTTCATCAAGCAGAACAATCCAGGCTTGATCGGGCCTTATTGCCTGCCTGGGAATCGCTCAGTGAAATAGAAGGAAAACGCGCGTGGGCAGAGGGTTCTGCCATGAGCCTGGAAAAAGCGATTCAATACTCCCTGGAGGAGCCACGGCCTTCTAACTGAAGTTAAGGGGATTAATCATACGGCGCACAGCAGATACACGATCTGCCGGAATGCCCACCTTGCGAGCATGTTCACGTACAGTATTTTCATCTGGTGCGAGGTAAACACAATAGACTTTGTCCTCAGTGACGTAACTGTGGAGCCACTGAATCTGCGGGCCCATTTCCTTCAGCGTCTGTAAGGAACGCAGAGAAAGGTCCTGTATCTGCGCTTCCGTCAGCATGCCCGCGCCAGGGACCTCGCGTTCAATTACGAATTGAGGCATAATCCCAAAAGTTTATCATCAAAGAGAGAAGCCGGCCCAACCGGTTGGTTCGACATTTGCAGCCGAATTGCTTTTCTGATCGATGGATTTAAAAAAGAAAATGGACATAATGTCACTTGGCATCTATCCAGAGAGAAACCCCATGGTTTGCTTGCGTCGAGTGCGTCTGGTGCGGGTTCTGGTCGTTATTTCACTTCTTACTGTCACTGCTATCGGACAAACGCCCCCCACTTTTCATGTTAGTGAGCAACAAATCAAGTTCCGGTTTGATGCGCGCCCAGAATTGGATATTCCAGTCGTTAACACATCGGACAGAGTGCTCGCCGGGGCCTTCAGCCTGGAGCTGCTGGACACAAACGACAAAGTGAAGTCGGTACTTACGGGTACTTTTCAGGAAAATCCGGGTACGACCATTGAAAAAATTGCGTGGCCGTTGACTTATCTCGCCAATGTTTCCCCGGCGAGCCTCGGATGGCACCGGTTGCATTATTTGTTTACGCCACGTCCCGAATTCGGTGTGGCGGCAACAGAAGGCATGGTGCAGCTCAGCCGGGTCCTGGTCGGCAGCTTCGAGACACGCTTGACTGCCGCCTCGATTGCTAAACCGGGGAATAAGTTTCCCGTGCGGGTGCGAGTCGACGACCCCACGAACGGCAAACCGTTTCGTGGAACTCACGTCGAACTAACGCTGGAGTTGGGCGATGATGACGAGACCACAATCAAGCACACAGTAACAACAGATTACGCGGGGTATGCCGTCTATAGTTTTGATCTCCCCAAAGAAATTTCAGCGGATGAAGGAAAGATCACTGCCGAAGCGAAACGTGATCCCTACCGTGATGAAGTGAAACTCGACTTCAAGCTGCCTACGAAGGTCAAACTAACGATCACCACAGATAAGCCTCTCTATCAGCCTGGGCAGGTGGCCCATTTGAGAATACTGGCGTTTGGGCCAGACAAGAGGGCGCTTGCAAATAAGGATATCGAGGTTGCAATCGGAAACGAAGACGGAGAGGAGCAGTTTCACCAGACGATCAAGACATCACGCTTCGGGGTGGCTACTGCGGACTGGGACATCCCGCAAAAGTTGCGCTTGGGAAACTATGAAGTCGAAGCGAAAGTAAAAGATTCCGACGACGATAGCGACTACGATTCTCCGCCGGGACGTGCAACGCTAAGGATCAGCCGATATGAATTGCCGACTTTCACCGTAAAAGCTGACCCGGACCGCAAATACTATCTGCCCGGGCAAGACGCCCACATCATGATCACCGCAGACTATCTCTTCGGAAAGCCTGTTCAGAAGGCTAAGGTCCGACTGGTGAGGCAGGAGGGCCGCCATTGGGACTTTAAGGAACAAAAATGGACGGCGGAGGAGTCGGGACCGATCGAAGGCACACTCAACAAGGACGGAAAGTTCGAAGCAAAACTTGAACTTCAGGATGAGTTCAAGGGCTTTGATCCAGAGAACTACTCAGGCTATGAAGATTTAACCTTGGCGTCATATGTCACTGATCTTTCGACGAACAGGACGGAACAACGCCGTTTCCGCATCCGCTTGAGTGAGCGCCCCATTCAAATCTACATAATCGGCGACGATTCGTGGGCCAGTGGGTCCCGGAATGCTCCTCTATATATAACGACTTCTTACGCAGACGGTACGCCTGCCACAGTAAACGGGACGCTGTATTTCGCTGAGCCGAACAATGCAGGTGAATTCGAAAAGATGCCATGGCAGGGCAGCCGTTCGAAAGCACTTACCTTCCGCACGAACCGATTTGGTGTCGGCAAGGTTACCCTTCCGCGCATTCGCGATCGGTTTCTGGTCAGGCCGCGGCCCAGATATCGCTACTATAGCTATTCGCAACCCGATGAGAATCTTCGTAACGCTTTGCTGTTGTTCGAAGCCAACGACAACAAGGGACTACAGGGGCGAGGATCTGAAGATTGGACGGTTACGACCGAACGCCCGTACCTGCGAGTGAGCACGGCACAAGTTCTGTACCATCCCGGCGATGCTGTGCCCGTAACAATCGAGTCAGACAGCCCTGAACGTGAGGTAATTGTTAGCGCCTCAACAGAGGGCGGCTTAATTACGTCTCAAGTCACTCGGTTGGCGAACGGGCACGCCGCAGTGACCTTTGATTACGATCAGCGTATGCATGGACAGGTGGAGATCTCTGCCTTCGCGCTTACCCAGGGTGAGCAAGACAATTACGCGCTGAGCGGAACGACTCATGTTATTTACCCGGCCATGCAGGACCTGAAGGTCGGGCTGAAGATGGCACAAACGACATACCGTCCTGGGGAAACTGCTTCTGCGGATTTCAAGGTCCGTTCCCCAGAAGGGAGTCCTGTCGAGAGCGCGCTGGGAGTCCTGGTATTCGATCGCGCTGTGGCCGAACGTGTGCGAACTGACGAAGACTTCGGACGTCCCTATGGCTATTCGATCTACGACTATCTCGATGAAGGCCATTTCGGAACCATAGCAGGTATCGGATATCGAGACTTGTTGAGCTTGGATACGAATCAGCCATTCAACTCTGACCTGCAATTGCTGG
Source organism: uncultured Acidobacteriaceae bacterium (assembly GCA_963792305.1). Lineage (GTDB taxonomy): Bacteria > Acidobacteriota > Terriglobia > Terriglobales > Acidobacteriaceae > CAWBXL01. The sequence goes on from CAWBXL010000217.1 coordinate 9,907, forward strand.
CCGAGACACTCATGTACTCGGCGCGTTACAACTGGTGGTCTGGGAATGTTCAGATAACAGGCGGGGAAAACTATGTCCGCGGTGCGCAGGGGGTTTTCGGCGCCACGATAAATAATTCACTCAAGCCAGTGCGAGATGTACTCGATAAGACGTATGAAAAAGACGCTCATTATCCCAAAAACGATGATCAATTGAATGCCATTCTTGCTGCCGGATCAATTGCTCTGACGAAAACAAGGGATCCATGGGGGATTCCATACCGGACCGAGTACTCGGTCAGCGGAACGCAAGACGTTCTTTCATTTAAGAGTAATGGTCCGGACAAGAAAGCAGGTACTGACGACGACCTGATCGCAACCGCTATGCAGTGGCCGTACTTCCGCCAAACCGGCCAGATGATGGACCACATCGTCCGCGAATACCCGTATCAGTCGGGAAAATACATCCGGGATTTTGTGGTTCTGCGGCAGGAGATGAAGGGCAAGAATATTGATAGCGATAATTTGCTTGATCCCTGGAAACATCAATACCGTTTTACTTTCGAAACGACTGGCCCGTATTTTAAGATCTTGGTGACTAGTGCTGGGCCCGACGGCATTTTTGATTCGCCGCAAACACCATCATGGGACGACGTGCAGGAATGGACGTCGTCGGTACACTACTTCATCATCGAGAGCGCCGACCTGGAGCGCGCCCTGGCTGAGAATTTTGCCAAGACCAAACAGTTCCCTCGAACAGAAGATGAACTAAAACCGATTCTTGCGGCTGCGAATCTTGTCGGCGATCGTCTTCTGGATCCCTGGGGGAATCCTTATCACTTCACATTTTCAAAGCGAAGCCGTTACTGGGATCGGGTAAATGTCTCGACGTACTACGACTACTCCGCGGCTAAACAGAAGCGCAACACGGAAGTGACGCCGGTAACTCAGGAGGTCGGGTACATCGAAGTTTCGAGCTACGGCACGGAGAATAAACCCGAGCAGTCGTTCCAAGTGGCCGAGTTCAGCCGTGTACTTGCAGAACAGTCCAGTAAGGACGTACAGAAAAAGACGCCGTCTACGGTTCAAGGTCCCCTGCCTTCAGGTTCAGGCGCCATCACCGGCGTGGTTACTGATCCGACGGGTGCCGTGGTTCCAAATGTTACGGTTACGGCAACTTCCCAGAATGGGCGCAGCGAGACCACCACTACTGATGCCAACGGACGGTACTTGATTTCTGGCCTTTCAGTAGGGACCTACGAGGTCCAATTCAATGCCGCAGGTTTCCAACAAAGCGTCGTGACTCGCGTGCCGGCACAAATGGGCTCGACGACCACCATTGACACAACCTTGCGGGTGGGGGGCACCATGGAAGCGGTTGAGGTAACCGCTGAGGCCTCCGTCGTGAACACTGATTCCGCCAGCGTCTCCAGTGTTGTGGCGAAAATGTTGCCAGGAGCTGCCCCGGCAGAAAAGCCTTTATTCACGCCGCGGCTTCGCAAATATTTTCCTGAGACCCTTGTCTGGAAACCAGAAGTGATTACCGACAAACAGGGGCAAGCGCACATTGAGTTTCCCATGGCGGACAACATCACGGCATGGTCGATGTCGGTCGTTGCTTCCACAGAAGCGGGGCAAGTTGGTGTTTCGCAGAAGGAATTGCGGACCTTCCAACCTTTCTTCATCGAACATGACCCGCCGAAGGTGTTGACGCAAGGCGATCAGATCAGCTTGCCGATTGTCTTACGCAACTACTCCGATAAGCCGCAAACTCTAGTGACCGAGCTCAAGCCGGAGTCGTGGTTCTCCATGCTGTCACCGGCACAGCAAAAAGTCACGGTGGATGCGGGAGGTGATGCGCCCACCGTGTTTACCTTCAAAGCAGGAGCACGAGCGAATCCGGGCACTCAACGCGTGAGCGCACGCAACACTCAGACGGGTGATGCAGTTGAGCGAGAAGTTCAGGTGCACCCAGACGGCCAGGAGATATCGTTTACTACAGGCAGGATTTTGGCTGGCAAGAATCAAACGATAGAAGTCCAAGTTCCCGAGACGGCAATTCCGGGCTCGACGGATGCGGAGCTTCGCATCTACCCCAATCTTATTGCACATGTCCTTGACGCGATGAAGGGTGTTGCCCGAAAGCCGGCTGGCTGTGCCGAGCAGATCACGTCTGTCGCGTACGTAAGCTTGCAGGCGTTGCAGTTGCTGAAGAAGGCCGGTGCCGATAACGGCGATGGAAACGATCCTCGCGGGAAAATTGTGGCAGGAGCGCGCAAGTCCGTGCAAGACGCATACGAACTACTTCCTGCTTTGCAACACGCGGATGGAGCGTTCGGCTATTGGAGTAGTTCCTCAGCGAATGTCGCCCTTACAGCGTATGTCCTCAGATTTCTAGTAGACGCGAGTGAGTTTATCCAGATTGACCCGGCAGTGATTACGAAGACACGCAATTACCTGATTTCACAACAAACACAGGCCGGTGCGTGGACGAGTTACGATTGGTCAACCCAAAGCCAGAAAGACGATCCAATTGAAACCGCTTACGTCACGCGCGCCTTGGCCACGACGGGTAGGTCGCTTGGCGAAAAAGAAAGAGCCGCACTCGACGCATCCGTTGGGAAAGCACTCGCATATCTCGATGACCGCATTAGTGAATGGAAGGATCCATATCTGGTGGGCAACTATGCTATCGCGGCCATCAGCGTCAAACGAGAAGAACACATCGCGAATGCCCGCGAATTGCTGTCGCGATTGGCGCACAGTGAAGGATCCACAACCTATTGGAACCTGGAGGCGAATACCAGTCCGTTCTACGGCTGGGGTTCAGCTGGACGGTTGGAAACTACCGCGCTCGCAGTCGAAGCTCTCGCCCATTTGCGGGCGTTGAATCATGACTCGACGCTAGATGAACAGGTGAATCGCGGTCTCCAGTATTTACTGACGCATAAGGACCGCTACGCCACCTGGTATTCGACACAAGCAACGCAAAATGTGCTGGAAGCGATGATTGTGGCCATACCCGGTGGGAATACGGTTGCAGGAGAAAACTCTGCAACCATCCTGGTGAACGGAACAAAACTGGCAGACGTCAAACTCCCACAGCCAACCGAGGTCGTCGGTCCAAGGGTGATCGAGTTCGGCAAGGAATTATCAAAAGGGACGAACCGAATTGAGGTCCAACGTGCCGGAGATACTGGCGCTATGCAAAGCAACCTAATCACGAGTTATTACCTACCGTGGGCGCAATCCGAGGCAACGCAGACCGAGAACTTAAAGACTGGAGACACACGAGCACTTAAGTTGAAAGCGAACTTTGATCATCGCGAAGCGAAGGTCGGAGAAGCCGTGGTTTGCCGGGTGGAAGCCGAGAGGATCGGATTCGCTGGTTACGGCATGATGATTGCCGAAATAGGATTGCCTCCAGGCTCGGAAGTTGACCGCGAATCGCTGGAGAAAGCGAAGGAGGATGGCATTGACGGATACGAGGTCCAGCCGGACCGAGTAGTGTTTTACCTGTGGCCGAGTGCCGGCGGGATTAAGTTTCAGTTCAGCTTCCGTCCGCGGTTCGGTATGAAAGCTATGAGCGCTCCGTCAATTTTGTATGACTATTACAATCCAGAGGCAAGTGCCGTGGTTTTGCCGGTTAAGTTCGCAATTCAGTAAGTTCTGTTAATTTTCTCGGTCGGCAGTTCAGATTGCCTGCATTTAATGTTTCTCGCTGTTTAGAAATTCATCCATGTCGGGCGCTTGGGCGGCAGCACCTGGGTATGCAGTAACTCCCAATGTTTTCAGGGTGAATCGCAATAGACTTGGAAATTGGTAAGTAGTGGTGGACTGGAAGTTACTTTTTATTGGTCCTCCCGCAAACATAACCGCGATCCGCCCTCCACCCATAGTGTTGTCGTTGGCAGATTCATCGAAAGTGATAATCAGAATACCGTGGCTGGCAAAATTTGAATCTGCCACCACAGGCCCGAGATTCGCTTGCAGCCAGGAGTCAATTGCTCCTAGACGGTCCGACAAAGGGCAGGTCGAGCCTCCCGAGGGGCAATCGTGGCCGTTATGTAAATTGTTTGGCGCAACAAAAAAGAAGTCGGGTAAAGAGTTGGTGCTCAAATCGGCTGATAGTTGCGTAAATGGAACGATGTTGTCTCGTTGGCCAGAGTCGTTGCGAACATTTTCGAAATAAGCAAATGGGTCGTGGTGCTTGATGTAAGGATATTGGTCCCCGCCCACGTATGCAGCTTGAGGTAAGGACTCCGCATACGACTTCCAGGTTTTATCGGCAGCGTTCAGCGCGGTAATTACATTGTCACCGCTAATTGTTCCTGTGAAAGCATCATTTGTGCTGGTTATTTGACCAGCTGTCATCATGAAGTAATTTCCGATGGAAGGATGGACGTTGGCGTAAAACTGCGTAGCGAGGGCATTTTGCTGAATCAGCGTATTCAGGTATGGCATGGCTGAGTTGCCGACAACGTCCGCATAGTTTTGATTTTCGAAGACAACAATTCCGACATGCTGAACTGACGGAGAACTTACCGGCCCGCCGCCTCCCGTACCGTTGTTTCCGTTTCCCGAATTCCCGCCGCTGCTACTGCTGCCGCCGCCACAAGAAATCAATAAACTCAAGCAAAGAACCGGGAGCGGAAATTGTTTTAGCACCAAAGGGAGATGAACGGCGATGGTGGAAGGTTGTCTGAGCTAGTTAGAAACAGTCCGCAGATTGCCGGGCAGATAGAGATTCACCGTGAAAATCTACATCGTGACATCACCGTATTTCGCAACCTCTCCGCGCTGGCCATCGTTGTCATCGATTGAAAACTACCTAAATTCACAAAATAGCATCGAAGCTGCATAATGAGTCCCTCTTTACGTATGGCCGTACTTTGCTTTGTCGTATTGTGCGGATCCGCATGGGTCTGCGCGCAAGATGAGCATCCTCCGTTGCCGGATAGCCCGTCGTATTCCAAAAAAGTAGCGCAAGATGGGCCTGATTCCCCGGCGGCGCGGGCTGTAACATGGCGCAGTTTGCCGGCTGCTGTACTGCACGATCAAAAAGCCATTTGGTGGACGTTTCCGGGACAACTGGCAAAGGGGCGCCATCTGCTTCCCACCCTGGCAATTGTTGGAGGAACTGCCGGTCTTATCGTTGCGGATCCACACGCAATGCCATATTTCCGCTCGCATGCGCGCAACCTCGATGACGTTAACGATACGTTCGACGCCCCGATTACTACTGCGGAAGTGATTCTGCTGCCAGGTTCATTGCTTGTCGCAGGCTATGTACGGCATGACGATTATCAGGTTGATACGGCTTTGCTCGCGGGAGAAGCTTACGCCGATAGTGCCATCGTGGACCTTGGAATTAAGGCAATAACACGTAGGAAGCGGCCTTCCGATGTGGCAGCTACCAGTGAATTTAATGACACTTTTTTTGCTGGCGGCAAATCACCGTTTAAGGGAAGTAGTTTTCCCTCCGGACACGCTGCCGGTGCTTTTGCTGTGGCCACAGTTGTTGCCTCGCGATATCACACCCACCGGTGGGTACCGTGGGTGGTGTATGGATTTGCGACGGCGGTGAGCTTTTCTCGCGTGACCACAAGCGCTCATTTCCCCTCGGACGTATTTCTGGGAGCTGCGCTTGGGTATACCATTACACGCTACCAGGTACTCCGACCTCGTTGAGTTGCGGACTAGACAAGTCGGTAATGGGATTTCATGCGTAAGGCTACTCTTCTCTATAATCCTCTTTCCGGAAGGCACCCAGAACGGCGCGTAAAAGACATTGAATCTGTGGCCAGTGTTTTAAGGGCAGATGGAATAGATGTCACTATCGAGGCGACCCGGGATGGCTCGACTATCAAGGAGCAAGTGCGCGCGGCCATTGCCCAGGGATGTGACGTTATTTTTGCGGGTGGCGGAGACGGGACTATCCATGATGTTTTGCAGGGTCTGGTCGGGACAAATACCGCGCTCGGAATTATTCCCCTTGGGACCGCGAACACCCTGGCTCATGATCTCGGCCTGCCTCTGTCTCCTGTCGCGGCAGCCAAAGCCGCGCTGAGATCGCAACCGAAACGTATCGCTGTTGGCAAGGTCGAATACAGGGATCTTGCTGGAAATCCCGCTGCCAGATATTTCGCTGTAACAGTTGGTATTGGCTTTGATGCGCGTCTTTTCTATGAGTTAAATTCCAAACTCAAACAAAAACTGGGTATGAGCGCCTACTACGCTACGGCATGGCGTCTCTGGTTTCAACGGCAAGTTGACTATTTTGTGGCGACATGCGATCACCTGCCGGAACGACATCTGCTGACTCAGTTACTGGCAGTCCGCATCCGTAATTTTGGTGGAGTTTTGCGCGAACTGGCGCCTGGCGCATCGCTCGATCGAAACGACCTGCGCCTTGTCCTTTGCACTACGAAAAGCAGATTGTCTTATTTGAGTTACATTGTTCGCGGTTTGGTGAGGGCGAATTGGTCTGTCCCTGGGATCAAATTGGTGTCAAGTATCGGCGTGAATTGCGATTACCCGCAACCGAGTGAAGCTGAAAAAACGGATGTTTACGTTGAGGCGGATGGCGAGTTAATTGGGACATTGCCTGCCAGCATTTGCATAGTCCGCGATGCACTCACAATTTTGTTCCCGAATGGTTGATCTTCGTAGTGTATTCCCAAAAAGATACCCGGAAATGTCCAGCGCTAGTACCCTTGGCATGCAGCTAGTGTATTTTTCATGAACTCATTACGAATTCAATGTCCAAGCCCTAGATAGTTGCCATATCCAACAATGACGGTTGAACCGACAAGCAAGGCCAAGGACAATGTCAGCAGCCGCCCAGCACGGACTCCCGCACCCTTCCATTCTTTTAAGCCAATTCCCCACAGACTGCTGAAGATAATGATGCTGGCCATGTGCAGCGTCCAACTAGAAAACTTGTACTTGCCCATCTGGGTTTCGCCCATGGTGTAGAAAAAGAATTGAAAGTACCAGGTCGTTCCGGCCAAAGCGCATAAGAGGTAATTTCGCAGCATGGGCACACGTAAGTCCTGATTGCCGGCGGTTGGCGGATTTTCGACCAGCACTGCTGTATTTCTGGCTTCCTGCATCGAGGAAATGTTTTCTATTACTTCACGACCCGGAGCATCGAGAGCAGTCTCGATAATCGTCTCTTGATTTTCGGGGTGAGAGCTGCGCCAACGCGAAGTGAAATACTCATGGCCAGTTTTGTTCTTTATGTTGAGCAATACACACCATATGAAGTTGGTGGTGAAGCCGCCAATCAACACTACGACCAGCACCGGCAGCCCTTGCCAAAGCACAGGTGTCCCATACTTTAAGGTAAGTGCTTTGATGGGATCACCCGCAGCCAGCGCGTAAGCGAAACACGCGCTCATCACACCCGACAGGGTCGCGACCAGAAGGCCCTTCTTGAGGCTAAATTCTTTAATGGCGACTTTCTGTTGCTCTCGCGACATCACTCGTTCTTTCTGAATTCCCGCCAGGCCTGCGACTCCGATTCCAGCAAGGCATACACCGATCCCCAACAAGACGACACGACCAGAGGTCGTTCCCAGAACCAGCGTCATGAACTCACCACGAAAGGCGGGAGGAATGAGCGTCCCAAATGCAGCGCAAAAACCGAGCACGACCGCCATCCCCAAGGACATCCCCAAAAAACGCATGGTTAGTCCGAATGTCAAGCCCCCGACGCCCCACAGCAGTCCAAAAAAGAAAGTCCAAAATAATGTATGTGCTGGTGCTTCTGATAAAACAGCAAATAGATTTTTGGTCATCAAAAAACCAAGGACCCAAGGAGCAATGATCCAACTGAATATGCCGCCCGCCAGCCAATAAGTTTCCCAAGACCAGCGCTTTACTCCGCGGTATGGAACATAGAAACTACCGGAAGCAAGTCCGCCCAACCAGTGAAAGACCACTCCAATTGCCGGATTTGGATTCATGCCATCCTCAGGGTACAGAAATTGTTTGGAAACGATGGATTTCTTCGGTAGTGATTGTAGCGACTCGCAAGGGCATGTGAACGGCTTTCAGCGTCGAAATCGAATGCGATATATATAGTCGGTCGCTGTCAGGTATAACAAGAGACGCTGACTGAGTTCCGCGCTGCCCGCTCCGCAGTGAACTGCCGGCGGTTAAAATGTCCAGGCTCACACGAATAAGGTCCTAACATTCTGGAAAGAACGCAACAGAACCCCGAGGATTCAGTCGGAGTGAGAGTTAGGGTATATCGTCAAGTTTCCAGAGGGCGAGGCTCTTGTCACGGTACTTGCCGCCGCCTTCGGTACATTTTTCATTGAGAATGCGCATCGGTGGCGGCAAATTGAAGGGCGTACGCTGCAGGTTTAACGGTCTCCAGTCTCCCGTAGCAATATCGCTATTGGCTTGGACCTGGGTGAATGTGGTGGTCAGCAAGTATTTCGAACCACTGTTTTTAAAGTTCCGTAAGGCGCGAAAAATATCTGCATTAGAAAAATGAACCAGGCAGTCCCTGCACATCACAACATCGGCAGCGGGTAACTCCTGGTGGGCAACATCCCGCACCATGAAACTGCGCTTTGGCCCTCCGAAATTCTTTTGGTTCTGTGCGATCAGGCTGGGAATTACATCTACCCCGGTATATTGATCAATCCCCAACACGACATGCTTCATCCAGTTGAAATCCCCGCAGGGCGCATCTAAGAGTGATCGTGCACCAATTTCCTGCATCATCACGGGCAATTGCTGACGCAGTTCAGCGGTATGCATCAGAGATGAGCCTGGCCCTGACAATGACTCCATACCTGCTTTGGAACATGCCGTTAACATCTGCGTAAATGCTTCCACCATCGGATGGGGATCTACTGTCTCTTGACGCAACGCAACAGAAGGCATCTCATTTTCGCTACCCTGTATATCGTCAAGTTTCCAGAGGGCGAGGCTCTTGTCACGGTACTTGCCGCCGCCTTCGGTACATTTTTCATTGAGAATGCGCATCGGTGGCGGCAAATTGAAGGGCGTACGCTGCAGGTTTAACGGTCTCCAGTCTCCCGTAGCAATATCGCTATTGGCTTGGACCTGAGTGAATGTGGTGGTCAGCAAGTATTTCGAACCACTGTTTTTAAAGTTCCGTAAGGCGCGAAAAATATCTGCATTAGAAAAATGAACCAGGCAGTCTCTGCACATCACAACATCGGCAGCGGGTAACTCCTGGTGGGCAACATCCCGCACCATGAAACTGCGCTTTGGCCCTCCGAAATTCTTTTGGTTCTGTGCGATCAGGCTGGGAATTACATCTACCCCGGTATATTGATCAATCCCCAACACGACATGCTTCATCCAGTTGAAATCCCCGCAGGGCGCATCTAAGAGTGATCGTGCACCAATTTCCTGCATCATCACGGGCAATTGCTGACGCAGTTCAGCGGTATGCATCAGAGATGAGCCTGGCCCTGACAATGACTCCATACCTGCTTTGGAGCATGCCGTTAACATCTGCGTAAATGCTTCCACCATCGGATGGGATATTCCCAAAGAATGTTCCACATCAGGCAATTTTCTGCGTATGCGCTTGGCAGCCATGGCTTGCTTTGCAGATTTTTTGGTGGATTTATCGATGAGATAACTAAAAAAAGTATCCCGGGCACACAATTGCTGAGAGAGGTCCGACACGTTTTGCAGCTTTTGCATGGTCAGGTTTGAGAGCATGTAACAGAGAGCGCGGCTATCAAACCGTTGATCATGTTCGTCGGAACTTTTGACCTCAAAATAGGGAGCTGGATTACTCCAACAAATCGGCTGAATGCGCTCGCTTTCGATTTCCAACCAAGGCACGCCAGCGTTTCGAAGAGATTCGGTAACGGCAACACAACCTAATGCGGTCCAACCTACATGCTTACCGGAGCGTAACGTGGCACCAATTCGTTGGTAGAGCGCCGAAGCGATCTTGCTGCCGGGAGCAGCCGCCATGAAATCATTTGCCATCAACCCAGCTGTTCTTTCTTTGTGAGCAACAAAATCATAGTGACGCAAAAGATTGATCGCCGGTTGTAAATCTTGCATGACGATACAGTCGCAATCAATCCATAAGCCACCATATCGAGCCAGTAAGAAAGCCCGGATATAATCTGCTCGCTGCGCCACATGAAGATGACTCAACCGAATATCGCGATCGGTATCTCTCAAACGTTCAAAATCATCTGATGAGAGCAAGCGTACATCCTCAGCATGGGCGAAGACAGTTTGCTGACACTGTTGGATCCACTCGGGCCTCGCACCTTCCCAGTACATCCAGACCGGCAGCCGTACTTCTTTCTCCGGTTGATTCGCGCGTCGGCTCTTCCTTTGAGGAGCCGGGGTAACTGTCTGTGATTTTGCACCACCCAAAACGATGGAAAGCGGTTGCAACAGGGTGATGGCGATTGCGCATGACGGATTCGGCGCATCCGCCGCAAATGTCCAGAACCACAACCCCCTAGCTCGTATCTCGGAGAAAGTTTTCGGGCAGACTAAGGCTCCTGCTTTATTAAGCTGTGATACAGATTGATCAATCACTTCATCGCCCGCGCACAGAACAATGATCTTCGGCCAAAGATCCTTTAGTTTTGCATCAGAAAGAAACGAAATCGCATTATTTAGCCCGAATATCACAATTGCGTCGGGTTTTTCCGCAAGAAGCTTGTCACGTGCCGAGGAATGGTCTGTGCTGATTTGGATTTCGGCTTTGATTTTTATTCTTGCAGTCAACTCCTGTGCAATTTTGTCTGGCGTGGCTGAATCGCCCGAGGCCCTTAGCAACACGACCTTTTTGTCTGCCCATGCGTTGGAAAATAAAGGTTGTGAGGGAAACCGTTTCAGGAAAATCCCGCGATCTTTTATTGACCTCATCTCATGGAGAGCAACCACGTTCTTTGAATAGTAAGGATTATTTTCGCGATGTTCGGAGCCACCATTGGCGCCAGAATTGAGATGGAAAAGATGGTAGAGACATTGGGTTTGATTTTGCGTAACCCCAATTCTTCCCAGCAGCCTTGCTTTATGAAGCCAGGCATCATCTTCGCCGCCCCAGCCGCGAAAAGCTTCGGACATGCCGCCGTAATCGTGGAGAAATGATTTCCGGACAACTCCTGCCGCGCCGCAAACTTGCCGGAGAGCGCGATACGCCTTTACCGGAGCGCAATCAGCAGGATTTTGCGTTCCTTCCATTACCCGCTGACTCTCAGGCAAGGAAAGATAGTGAATGTTCACATACGGAATTAGATAATCCAGTTGCCGCTTGCGCATCTCAGCGACAGCGCTACTCACGAAATTCGGTGGAACGATCAAGTCGTTGTCTTTCCATAAAACCAAGTCAAACTCAGCCAATCCGCTTCCAACATTTAGGCAACGTGCACGTTCAAAAACATCTTCGTTGTGCAGGAAAATGTATTTGTCGGCCCAACGCCGAGCAACTTCTTCCGCCTCCGGAAACTTTCCCATATCAACGACAATAATTTCGTTTACATCACGGGATTGACATATATTGGCCAGAGAGGCAGACAGATGAGATAGACGTTCACGGCCACCGTGACAAACGACAACACTCAAACCACTTTTCCACTCGGTCTTTGTGGTTGCAGGTCTCATGATGCTGTCCTTACTCACCTCCGTTTGCACTTTGGTAAGAGAAGATATGTAGTTGTTATTATGGCGAGGCCGGTCCAACGCTTGAATCACGACTGGTTCCCAATAGCGTTCCCATTGACGGGCAAAATTCCAATGTTTTTCCATCCAAGCACGATTGCATGCACCCTGTGCGACCAGCGCATCATGTCCATTTTCAATCAGCGACGCCAGCACACTCTCAAGCGCATCGAGACTCGCGCATACAAAAGGAATTTCTGTGGCGTCATCAGCGCAATACTGGAAGACTTTATTGATGTCGGGAAGCAGGCCAATGCCATTGACCACTACGGCCCCGCAGGCAAGGCCTTCCAGGCTGTTGCGGTGATAGCTGCCAGTTACGCATTCATCAATTACGATGTGAGATCTGCGCTTCATTGCCAGTGACATGGCATGCGTGATCTGCTGTGGTCCGATCAATTCCAATCGAAGTTGAAAACGTCGGGCTAGATTGTGCAACGCTTTAGTCGTCGAGTTGTACCCTTTGGAGTGCCAGTACAATCTGTGATTAGAGGGATAACTTTCGTGCTTTCCTGAAGGCGTGTAGCAGATTGTGAGGGGCACGCTTTTGTCAGCTGGCTGGAATGGCTGTTCCCATAAGGGTATTGGATTAGGAATGGGGTGCCATCCTTTGAACTCTGCCAAAGTGGCCTGATACTGACCAACCACGACAGCAGGGCATCCCGCTTTTTGAAAAGTAGTATCTACATTCCAAAGATAATTGTGGGCCATGGTAATTACAGGTTTGCCGATGAAGAGGGCTCGATGTGATGGATCAACTTTACCGTTGTGAACAATGACCAGGTCGGAAGACCGCAGAAGTTCACGCGCCTTTTCCGGTGAACGATTCCATTCAACATCTCCATCAAAACTAACACCGTTGCCGTAGCTATTTGTGGCAACTACGCAGCGAGGCTGATGTGGTGTGCACGCAGCGATACATCTCGAGAGGATTGCGGGTACCCCTGCCATTGGCGTGATGGAATATGAAACGATACGCAGCGAAGATTTCTTCGCGAAAGAAAATTCGTGCATGGAAAGACGAGGAAAAGCAGTCAGGCAACTATTGGCGCTGAGATTAAAGATCTTGATGCCGTTTGTTTTGCATGCCGCATATAATTTTTCATATTCCCGATTGATTTGTGCGAGCTCACGAGTCAGAGGGTGTGGTCCAGTACGCGCAAAAAAGTGGTCTTGGGTAAAATCCACTCCGATCAACCCGATTCTTTTGGCTCCCATATGAATTGCCAGGCATAGCGCAAGATAAGGAGAATTACGTGTAAAGTGCAGTGATGCAGGATCGAAAAAATCAACGCCACCGTATTTACCCAGTCGAATTTTCACAATGTGCGGATGGCGTATTCCAAGCTCCAGTTGTGTGAAGATTGCCTGTGCCCGGCTTTGTTCGACAAACTTAAAGCGGTCACCTTTGAATTGTTGTCTGGGATTCAATACAACCAGGTAATCAGGCTGGAAGAGCCGGCCAACGTCATTAACGCCAACGGTAATGAATTTTTCCGGAGCAACTACCTGTCCCAATGAATAGCCGCAGCCACAAACCAGGATCGTTTCTCCAGCGTGATAATTGCGGAAGTCTTTCAGCTCATGGGGCAGTTGTCGTGACTCCGTCAACGTATCAATACTGGCAGGTTCGAGTTGGGAAATTGTGCTGCTCACCTAAACTTGCTCCACCGAATCAGAAATCATCTCGTTACGAAGTTGTATTGCTTCGTTCTTCCATATACAGTCGTGCGCGCTCTGAATATTTTCCAGTGCCCACTGCGAGTGTTTGCAGAATTGTTGTGGCTTCATCCTTGCGGTCTACACGATCTAAAACTACCGCGCGATAGAAAAGCGCCCGCGAATTTTCGCTATCCATATGAAGCACGATCTCCAGGCGGTCAAGCGCCGCTTGCCATTCACCGCGCGACACTGCCAGTACAGCTAAATCGAGTTGGGCCTGTAAGTGACCGGGATCAATCGCCAGGACTGATTCAAGTTCGCGAGTTGCCTCTTCCTGATCGCCTTTGGTCAGAAGGACCAGTGCTAAGTGATAGCGTGCTGAAGCATTATTTGGAGCAAGCGTTAGAGAACGCCGCAAGGCGTCAGAAGCGGAACCCAGGTCCTGCCGCATCCACAACACCACTCCCAGCTGTTCCCACGCACTTGCAGATTTCGGATCTAATTGCAGCGATCGATTTAAAATTTCAACCGCTTCTCCCAGACGTTGCTGCCCAGCGACTGCCAGCCCCAGCGTCAGAAGTATGCGAGCTTCATAGGGAGAAGCTTCGAGAGCCGAACGTGCGGCGGCCTCAGCCTCGGTGAGGCGGCGCATCTTGAGCAGAAGCCGTGCCAAATTATCCCAGGCAAGAACATTTGTCGAATCAGCTTCAACTGCTCGTCGCAACCAATCCACTCCTGCTGCGTCTTCACCTTGAGCTGCATGAGCAATCCCCATGTTGGCCATTGCCATGCTCTTGCGCGGGTCTATTTCAAGCGCACGCTGATAATGGACAATGGCCTCATCCAACTTGCCTTCCTGTGCCAGTAGAAAACCAAGATTGTTATGTGCAGTAGGATTGTTGGGATCAAGCTCGAGCGCGGACAAATATTCTGTTTTTGCGCCTTCGGAATCACCCTCGAGATGTCGCCGCGCACCACGGTCATTTGCTTCCCGTGAGTTAGGAAGTGGCCCATGTGCGCCACCATTGGGTTTTCCAGTTAATGAGAATACTGTTCCATTTTCCATAAATCTCCTTGAGCTCGTTACACGATCTTGTCAAACAAGTTTTTCAGTGTTGCCATCGGATCAATATCAGGCTTTTCAAACTGAATATCGCTCAGAGAAACATCGAATGGTTTTCCTTCTTCATAGTGAACAGGTAATTTCATTCCAAACCGCAGTCCTGAGCCATATTCGACCGCTGCCAATTGCCATTTCTTTTCATACAAAGTTTTGGTCGTAAACAAGAGATCAACTTCAACCAGCACAAAGCCGGTGATATCAAATTTGAACTTGGGTTCGGCATAGATCTGGGCATTGGCGTCGAGTACGAGACCTTTTTTCGGGCTCCAGTCAACATCCACATCTGCGTGAAGCGCACCTTCGACACCGAGAGAGCCGCCTAACTCAAGCCCGGCCTTTGCGTCCACAATCGGAATACCTGCGCCGAGGGCGGCGCTGACGAACAGCCGCAATCCGGCGTGTGCCGGAATATGCAATGCTGCGTGTCCGTGGACCTCGGTTTCATCTTCGTGCGCCGGATTGTATTTCACTCCGAGATTCACGTCCTGCAACTGGCCCGGCCCGATGCCAGCGCTTAAATCCAGTCCACCGCCAATTTCCAGGAATATTCCGATATTGTGTCCCAACACGGACAATCCGAAGATTGGAATATCAACATTGATCTTGAAGAGATTTTTCTCAACCTTCTTCTCGTCAAAAAGATTGAGCGTGCTGGGTAGTCCAATCTGCCCACTGACTTCAACTTCACCATTTGGCAGAAAGCGAATGTCGGCGGTCGCCTGCAACCACGGTGCAAGCTTGAGCGTGACCGAACCGCCACCGTAAACAGTAATTTTGTCAGCCTTCGCCGCCGGAACCTCGCCGGGTTTTCCGTCTGCATCGACCGGACGGTTGGTAGCGCCCACGGTGACAGAACCTTTGAGCATTCCTTTCTCATATCCAGCGGTGACCGTGGCATCGAAGGCGCCATCGTCGTAGTTGACGATCAGCTTGGAACTGATGCCGGGAATTTTGGGCGTGGCTTCGCCGTGTGCTTTGACGACATAGCGGTCTTCTTTCTTGGTGACCTCGGCGTGAATAGAGCCGCCGGCGATTCCGGGAATGTCTTTTTTGAGTTGGAGGTCCCCGGCGATAGTTAAGCCGGATTTCTCGTCATAGTGCATGGAGAGGTCGGCCTGCTCAATGGCAGGAATATCAGGAGTGATCGAGCCCTTAGCGTCAATCGCGCCATCGCCGAATGAAGCCTCGATAGTGGCTGACTTGATTCCGCGCACCTTGCCAGGCTTGATGCCAATCTTTCCGCCGCCACTCAACTTGCTGTCTTTGTATTCGACATGAACGTTTGCGGGATCAAACAACTGGGAGTCGAAGTCGAAGCTTCCGGCGAGTTCAAACCCGCCTTTTGTGCTCCCCATGCCTTTCAGATACCCAGCACCTACTTTCTCTACCGCGAAGTTCACTTGGCCTTCGACTCCCAATCCTTTTTCGGTAGAGGCCGATATTGTCAGAGAAGAATCTGTTATTGATAACGGTTTGGGTGCTGTGAAGTCCCCGGTTTTGAATGTCTTAAAAATCTTTAGATTGTCGCCACGAAGCTCAAACTCGATTCCTGCGTTCTTAATGAGGGGTACATCGGGTAGGATACGGCCACTGATATAGATGCCTTCGGGCAGAATGTCGAAATCATCTACCTGAATTGGGCTTGCGCCTTTTTTTTCAAGTTTGCCGGTTTTGTTTCTGACATCTTGCCGATTGAGATGTCCTGCATATCGCGCGCCAGGAATTCGTTTAACGTCAAATTGAGTGTCGGGATAGGGTTTCCATTTTGGGTTAGTAGCGGGAATATAGAGTGTGACAGTACCAAGATTTTCTTTTTTTTCGACTCCTTCGCCCGAGGTTTCGAAATTCTTGTCCCGTACGTTGAACGGTTTTGGCCAATCCTGTTCCTGTTCGCCGTGTGGTGCTTTAGGGCCTTTGTCCTTTTCAGCCCAAAGAAAAGTCTTGCCCAACCCGCCGGCGGCGTTTGAAAAAACAAGAACTCTGCCTTTACCACCAATTTCATCGAGGCTAGAGGCTTCGACCGGTACTAAGTGTTCGCCTTTTTCGATTTGATCTTTGGTCCAGAAGTCATTTGCACCAACAGCCGGCCCCCCTACACCGACCGCCTTTTTGAAGACTATGTCGTAGTCACGTTTGATTTGTTCTCTCCCAGTCAACGCCTTCTTTGGGTCTTGAGCTTCGCTGGATTTCGGCGCGGGATTAGTTGTCTTCAAGTACCCATCGATTTTTTTCTCGATGGCGTCGGCGATCATGCTTCCAGAAGCACGATTTGCAGAGCTATCCAACATCTCCATATTCGGCAGTTCATTGGCTGACTTGTCTATGTCCCAATTGGCAAGCTGAAGTTCAACAATGTGGTCTACGTCGAAAGTTTTGGCATCGGGTGTCTTACTCTTTCCACCCCAGTACGGTGTGGTGAGTTGCACTGCGATATCGCTAATGTTTCCGATCATGAATGGTTTCCCACCCGATCGGGTAGGGACTTTGAACACATATTCTGTAGAAGCTCCGCCTGGCAAGCCCTCTTTCACGGGCTTGGCCTTGGCTTTCAGCTGTTTTTCTATCTCGGTCTTGTCTATTTTTTCTCTCCATTTGTCCCGTTGATTTGGATTGCCTCTCTTGTAGTCTTTCTTCCTGATAAGTTCTGTGCGCGCTGAATAGAGGTTGCCACGATGGGCATTCGCCTTAAATGCCGGGATATTTATCTGATCGAATGTGAGCGTTTTTGCGGAGGGATCTAAAAGGCCTGTTTTCGTATTTCCGATGGGCCCTCCGTCGCCAGTTGCTGCTTTTGCCGGTGATGCGTTTTCAGCCCTCTGCACCAACTGCCGGTGGACAGCATCGGTCTGCTGTACCACGTGTGTAGCTTCATGCGCCATCAAACTTGTATCGGACTGGGATTCCCCCCTGCCCAGCCAAATGTCGTTCTGATGAGTAAATGCACGCGCGTTCAAGTCATTGGCCGCCTGTTGCGCAGCGCTATCGCTATGCACACGCACATCGCTGAGATCGGTCCCCATTCCCGACTCCAAAGTGCCGCGCGTGGCCGAATTTAGAGGTTCGCCAGGGCCTTTGCTGGAAATAGCGTGTGCGGCTGCGCTTTCCATGGAAGGCGCGGCGGGCGTACTCCCTCCTCCAGTCCGGCTTGTTTGGACTGGTTCGTCCATCTCTGCACGTTGTATGGGAAGGGTTCCCGGTACTTCTTCTTTCTTCTTGTCTTCTGGGCGGATTTCACGCTGGATAGCGGATGGCTTCTCACCTTTCTTTTTTTCTTCCGGCTTGCTGGCCCTTTGGATCGGGGAAGAAGTTGGTTTATCTTCTTTCTTTTTCTCGTCGGGCTTGTTTTGGCGCTGGACAGGCGAAGAAGCAGAGGGCTTGTCATCCTTCTTTTTGTCATCAGGCTTACTGGCACGCTGTACAGGAGAAGCCGCAGTTTTCTCATCTTTTTTGGGATCTGCCGATTTAGCTTGCCGTTGAATTGGGGAAGGCGGCTTGTCATCCTTCTTTTCTTCCGACTTTGCACGTTGAATTGAAGAAGGGGAGGGCTTCTCATCCTTCTTCTTGTCCTCGGGCTTAGCTTGACGCTGAAGTTGCGGTCCCGCCGCCTTGGGATCTTTCTTGGTGTCTTCCGTTTTCAATTCGCGCTGCACTGGCGTAGCGCTGGGTTTGTCATCTTTCTTTTTCTCTTCGGGTTTGGAAGCCCGCTGTACCGGTGCAGCCACAGGCTTGTCGTCTTTTTTCTTTTCTTCTGGCTTTGCCTGGCGGTTTACTGGAGCCAAAGACGCGGGAGCAATAGGCGAAATACTGCCAGGGGCGACAGTGCCCCCACTGGCTACGCGGCTGGCAACTTGATCCGCTTGTTTTTCGTAAGCGTCATTGCTGGCGCCGATTGCGACTTTTCTTTGTACTCCGCCCATGGCAAAGGGAGCACCGGTGGGCGCCGATGCCCAGGCAGGGGCGCGGGCCGCGGTTGCGCGCGAGGGCTCAGCTGCCGCAGAAGTTGGCGCGGCGTGTGATTTGTCTTTCGATTTGCTGAGACGTTGCGTCTCGCTCATGGCCGTTAACGGTAAACTCCTATGCTGTAGCGAACTAAGAAATTGCCGTCAGAAAACCCGATAACCGGCCTTCGTGACTGGCAATGCTATTTGTCACGGTCGCGGGTAAGGCTCCTCCCGCTTTGCGATATTCCAGATTGATCGCACCCTTCAGGTCTTCTAACGAAACGCCGCTCCGTTTTCTCGCGACCGACAAAAGCTTTGCGTGCACAGCGGCATTGCGAATCTGCCCGCCAGTGAGCGCGAAGCCCAACGCAATTTGCTCCAGATCGGCAGAGTCCACAGAATTTTGGTGAGAAAGATGCAGCTGCCATAGCCGCCAGCGTTCTTCCGCATCAGGCAAATGGAATTTCACCACCACATCCAACCGCCGCCGGAATGCGCTATCAATGTAGTTTCCCGCATTCGTAGTCACAATCACGATGCCGGTATATGTCTCGAGCCGTTGCAACAAGTAATTTGTCTCCAGGTTGGCGTAACGATCATGCGAAGACTTGACTTCGGTGCGCCGGGCCATGAGTGCATCGCCTTCGTCCAGCAGTAGCACTACATCCAGGTCCTCCGCGCGGCCCAACACGCGGCTTAGGTTTTTTTCAGTTTCCCCAATGTATTTGTTGACGATTGCCGCTAAATCCACGCGGTATAGCTCCAATCCAAGTTCGGTCGCTAAGATGCGCGCAGCAAGTGTTTTGCCCGTTCCACTGGGACCTTCAAACAGTGCGCGTACGCCGCGATTCAATCCACCAGGCATATCGTCCCCCAGTGCGGTTGCCAATTGTTCACGATGGTGGCAACGGTCCTGTAGTGAATGCAAGTCGTGTTCTGTGGATTGCGTGACCACAAGGTGACTCCAGCTTCCTGCTTCATCAAGGCGGGTTGCCAAAGAATCCAACTGTTGGCGACTGATGGTCCGGGTAGCGTGGCGAACGTCTGCTTCAGTGATCACAGAACGGCGTTCAAGGGCCACATAGCTTTTTGCCAAATGTGCGGCTTGCCGGATGTATCGAGCGGGGAGTGTGAACCGAGAAGCGATCTGCTCCAGATTTTCTGCTGGATGGCCATCCAGGCTGCGTTGCCAATGACGCAATCGTTCGTGCGCGGTTTCCGGTTGCATGTATAGGGTCAGAGACCGTTCAGTACGAGGACCTGTGAGACCTCCCTCGGGTCCCATGGCAATAGCGATTGGACCGCTATAGGCATGGAGAACAGGAATTTCAAATGTTTCCCCTGGTCCAAGGTCAAGGCAAATAAGAGGAATGGCGTGGAGCAATAAGCAAAGTGCTCCGGTGATCGGCCAATAATCGTTGTTGCCCGGTTTCGATACATCAATTTCATGCAATCCGCAGCCACGGGACCGAGCGATGCTTCCGATTATTTCCCGCCGATCGCTGCCGGGGAGACTGCGTAGCACCAGCGTGCGTGTCACGCCGGTTTCCAACAGTGGCCCCAATTCTGTAAGCCGATTCAGTTCGCGGGCCGGAAGGATCAACTCCTCGATCAGCGAAAACTTTTCAGGCGCGTGATAACACGAGTGTGGAAAAGGCTGATCAATTTTTTCGCCGCGCAATGCGCTCCACAACAGCGAAGGCACGCGCAACATCCATTCGGAACGGGGCGCATCACGATTGATGGCTTGCAGCATTCCGCACTCCAGCAACGGCCGGCAAAGGTCCCATGCTTCAGAAGGATTTATTTCGCGCGAACCAAGCACCGCCTGAAGAAATCCCAATGTAGGCCGGCGGTGACCTGACGGTTGTTGCAAAACTGAGAACAAGTCGGCAAAGCGGGCATCTTCTTCTACTAATCCGCACATCACCAGACATAAGAGACCATCGCGATGCAGGCCGGTCTGCTGACACAAAGCTTTAAGAGGAAGCCATCCACTGGCTTTCTCCCATTCGTCGAGTTCTTTGGCAAGCCCTGCCTGGAGCGTGTCCGTTGCAACATGCTCGGGAAGCCGGTTACATACTTCGTTCCAGTAGGTGGCGAGGAATGGCAGATCATAAAATACCTGCTGCAAATCTTTTTCTGATGTTTTCGCCTTGTCTTGCAGATAGGACACAAGACAACACGCGGCTTCGTAAAACAATATTCCCAAGTGGCCGCGGGCGGTGCGAGGAACATCGGCGAAACAGTCAGAGCTAGACGTCATAACCAGCTCTCCTGCGTGAAGTTGAATTTCACTACTCGCCCGAGATCCGGAACCCAGCCGGGATCGGTATCGAAGCCGGACATCCGTACTGGTGCTGTGACGGAGTTCAGGTCCATGACTACATCCACATGTGAGGAGGTACTGAATACGTGAGCTTGCCGAAGCAATAAAGCCTCGACAAACCTACTGTCTGTATGAACTCCGAGGTCAAGTGAAAGCCGCCATCTAACGTAGGGCAACAAGAAGGCAAGAAACTGGCGAAGATCATTGTTCAATTTGATATCCAACGGAGCACAAGCTGAGTATCCGTATGGGACCACATTGCGCCACGATGTCCAGGTGACAGAACTACCCGGAGTTACAAACGGTTCAATTGCTGATCTTGCTGCATGAAGAGAAAGAGGACTTTCAGCGGCGAAGTCAATTAAAAGAAAACCGTTTTCGTGCCACGCTTGTAACCGTCGTTCGCGCAATCGAACACCAAGTGTTGAGGGCGAAATGGAATCCAACTGTATCCAATCCCGCGGCAAACTATAACGTTTCTGTCCTCTAAAGTCTGCTCCAGCAGGAGAGCCGGCAGGACGCTGCGCAAGTTCCGCCAGCAACTGCCAAATCGGATCGTGAGAAAGCAGCGCAGATCGCTTTCCCAACAGGCAGCGTGCAAAAAGTTCGATTAACTCCCATCCATTTATTCCTGATACTCCGAATTGGCTTTCTAAAATTCCAATCAGTTTGAGTGCGCACAGTAAATTTAAGAGAAAAAATACGCCTCCGAGCCTGGTCAGTGCAGGTTCGTATTCATGGGAGGTATGAAAGGAAGTTGGCAGTAAAGAAGTCTTGTCCGATTGCAAACGACTGGAAATTTCCAGAGGAGAAAAGTCTTGCGAAGGCGCGTTGGGCTGTATGTGTTGAGAATCTGTTGGTGATTGTGTAATAAGAGAAGCTTCAAATATTGATTTTGCTTCCCGCCTGGTGAATGCATCCTGTTCTATGTCCGGAAGGGAACTAATAGTAGCAGGGGAAAAAGTTGCTGGATTACAGGCAGCCAGTTTTTGCTCGTGCCGCAGGTTATCTCCATGTGAGGCGATCCACATCGTAGATCTCGGAGATTGTTCGTATTCAAGAACAATTGGATCGCGCGCCACAATTTCTTTTCCTATTCTTATCTCATCCGGCGAGGCTGAAGAGTTATTTGAAGAAGGAAGTATCGTGTTATAGGAAGCAACCTGGGCTGATACTTTTTCTGACAGCGTCGGGGAGCGTTGTGGGTTGGATTTCCATGAGTCATGCCAGGTGGCGAATGCCGCTGCGAATCGAGAACTTCGTGCCACCTCAGGCGCTCGATGGAGCAATAAAGAAACTCCAAGCAACGCCGAACGCTCACGGCCTAAGGACTCGGGAACAAGAGTTATCGAAACTGTGGGCCACCAGGGCGCACGTCTTCTTTTCCGGCCGCTTGTGTCCAGAGCATCTATGCCTTGCTGGCCATCTGTGGCAGCGTTTATCTGCGCGAAGGTGAACGGCAAATTATTATTTACTGACGAAAATGGAGTTGGCGCACACGAGAGCCTTAGTTCGAATTCGTGTTCTAGTTCTTCAAAAAGTTCTAGAGCATGAGATGGAGACAGGGAAGCCAATATTTGAGCCGCTTCTCCACGCTGACTAAGAAAATTGAATACGGCCGGTAAATAGCGAGCATCGCGACGCCATGCCGCCACCAGTGCTTCAACTGTTCCAGAAGGAAGCGTTCGTAAGATCGCTTTCCACCACCAAAGAGAAGATTTCCCATTAAGAAGATCAGATGCCAGACATGCGAGCATTTCCGCGTGATCGGAAAATAAGACTGCATCCGTGTTACCACTAACAAAGCCATGAGCTGGCCGCACGGCCCGTCGGTAGATATCGCTAAGCCGGTCCCGCACAGCCCGTTCCCATTCCGGCGAGGAGCGCAAGGCCTCAGGATGAGACATCAATTTCCGTGGCAAAGGATCTGAAACATGCCGCACCACCAGAATGGCGGAGGGCGGCATGCCCGGTGGATCAAACGTTACTGTGTCCATCAGGTGGGCGACTCGAAGACGGAGTGCCACGGGGTCATTCAAAGCACCGATACTTGTGACACGTGACATTGGTCTTTTTGTCCTTGGTAACGCTGTCACTATTTGGACGAATGTTCTATTTAAATGCTGTCGTTCATCCGCGACGGCGGCGCGAATTATTTTTCTCGCGCCGCTCGTGCGCAGACGACGTTATTTAAAAGACGTAGCGTATGCCACCCTGAACAGTTGAAAACTTAGTGGCACCTCCGGGTGTCTTGACTGCATGGAAGTTGTAGGTTCCCTGAATTCCCCAATGTGAATTCAGCTCCTTGAGAACGCCAGCACCAAAGTTGCCGCCGAAATAAGTTGACGCCGTGCCGAAGTGATATCCGCCCACGCCTCCGTTCACAAATGGCCGAAGTGTACCGGTCGTCAAGTAGGCCTTTGCGTTACCAGAGAACTGGTAGACGTTGAGGCTTCCTCCACCGCTGGCGGAAAAGTGGTCGTAACCAAAAATGCCTTCCGCAGAAAAGTGAGAGTTGACGATGTACTCCAAGCCCGTATTCAAACTGAAGCCGGGATTGAAGACGGACCCAAAGTTCCCATGAGGAAATGCGCCACCGAGGTCGAAGAAGACAGCGAATTTGTTCGGATGAGGTTGTGATGTTGGTTTGGGATTGATCTCCGTCGTTACTTTCCCTTTACTTCCTTGAGGCACTTCAAAACGATAAATGCCTCCGTTTGGATGCATAACGTTACCGTTGCCGTCTCTAAGGTCAAATGTCCAGTCGTTTACCGCTGTTGTACCGACATGAGTGACTCCATAACCGTAGGCACCTACAGGGACACAATTCTCAAACTTCTGCGGTTGTGGATTACCTGGTGTGCCGTCGGGCGGAGCAATCGTGATGAAACGTCCTGTGCGGCGGCATGCATGGACCACAAAATTGGCTGCACTCACGACCTGATTGCCACCACCTTGATTGCCGGTACTTGTCCCCGTACCAGTAACATTACTGGCAGGAGTCGCAGGTGTCTTACCCGCAGCCAACTTTTCCAACGTGACAAATAGATCGAAAACTTGTGGGGCTCCCGCCGCTGCGCCTATCGCAGCCGGATACGCGCCGCTGATAATAGCGGGATCACTTACGAACTTGGAAGCTGTCGCCGCAAAATTGAAGTTGTTCCATGAGCTGTTATTGATGAATGTAGTATCACCAGTGAGTGATTCGAGATCCACGCGAACACACTCATGCTGGTTTGGCGAAGTCTGGTAGAAGGTAGCGTTCGCGGCGCCCAAAGTCCATGGCGGCGCGGTGATGGTTGAACATCCATCGCCACTATTGTCCCCGCACGATCCTGGCGGAACGTCGTGCGCAGGCACATCCTGGCCCGCAGTTGGTGTCGGATTGGGTGTCACATTGTCATTGTTTGGGAATGTGCCGATCAAGGCATATTCCTGTTGTGCTGGGAGACCAAAATTCGCAATTTTGAAAGCCGCTCTGATTTTGGGAGCATCCCCACCACTATTGTGGACCTTCACACTAAACGTATTGGATTGGGTCGAACTGGCACTGATGGTCGCACTTACATGAGGATTGGGAGCGCCTGCTGTATTACTTACGGTGTTCGCAATGTCGCCGACGCTGAAGTGAATGCCGCTACAGTTGGTGTCGAAGGTGGCATCTGCCCAGTCTTTGGGAGCGGGGTTGAGACCGGAATCCGCATTAAGCGTGTCGCTTAATCCAGATTCATTCGGAGAAGGAAAGGTCGGCGGAAATGTGAATTGACGATCTGTCCCATCTGTTTGCGTTGCCACCGTGTCAAGAAGAATGCTGAAGTTTGCACTTGGCTGGAGACTTGGACCGTTAGCATCAGAATTATCTATGCTTACGGTAACAAACCATGTGAATGGGGCTACGCTGCTGGCAGCTTCGACTGCGTGCAACCACCCGGGATTTAGAGTTGGATTTCCCCATGTAATCTTCCCGCTTTGATCGAGTGTCCCTTTCCAAACTTTGATCAAACTGCCCGGAATCGCTTGTGCACCGCCGGGTGCACCAAGTGCGAATGGTTGAATTACGATCCAAGTAAAAACGGGGGTTTGTTCTATCGGAGTACTACCGAAACCCAGGACCACTGCGTCAGAAACGTCCAAATCAGAATCGTTATTGACCTTGAAAGAAAAATACAGCATCTGGTTTTGACCGTTGCTTTGCGCAATAGCCTGCAATGATCCGTCCGGATGCGGCGTGCCGTTTTCAAAGGGAAGGCGAAATGCGTTATACCAGCCAGTATCAATATCGGGATCAAATGGAAAATTCCCGGGGTCGGTAAGATTAGTGAGATTCGGTGGATTATTGGGAAAAATGAACGTGGGTGGAGGGGTAGGATTATGTTTTGGCAAGCCGGTGACTTGTGTAAAGCACAGCTTCGGGTTTGCCGCTGTGGCGGTTTCGCCGAAAACTAGTATTAGAGCTAACAGGGCGAAGCCAAGATGGCGCGAAGAAATTGCTGACCAGGAGCCTGGTGTCACATTCGTCTGATGTTTCATTTGTGCTCTCCTTAAATCCATCCCACTATCACGCGGGTTATTTCACTTTGACTGGATAGAACACTTCAGTGGCCACGGAAGAATCGTCCTTTTTCGTGACCGCAAGATAAAGATTGCTCGGTTGTGCTGAACCGGAATCCACTCGAACAACAACTGAGATAGGCGTTCCCACGTTGGCTACAAGACCGTCGATCTCTGAAGAATTGGGGGGCACTGGTGCATGCCAATTGCCGGTGTCGTTGTCGAATCTGTACCCAAGCAGATAGTTACCGGCGTTGGCCGTTGTGACAATAAAATTGAGCGTTGCGCCAATTGCACCTGCAGGTACGAGGAAGTTCCCGTTGCTATCCACATTGCTACCCGGGGATGGAACAATCCCAATTCCGTCCGACAGCAAAACCTTTCCACCGACTGGAATGACTGCCTTTGCCGAGAATTTGTCCAACCCCGCGGGATTGAGGTGAGATCTGACCTCAAGCAGAAGATTTGCGGAACCGGTCGCGCCGCTGGGAATCGAGAGTTGAAAATGCCCCTTCACGATTGTCGGCTGACTCAGAGAGGGGGCGGCCTTGATAAAGACGGTCGCGCTATGCTCAACCTGTGGAGGGCTGGAAGTATCGTCAAGGATCACAGTTTGCCATCCGACTCCATCCACGGAAGGGATCAGGTCATATGTATCGTCCAATGTGGTATTGGCGTTGAGAGTGTAGCTCAGCGTGTAAACCGCCGCGTTGCCTCCGGTGCCCGCGTTAAAGGTGATGTTTGGCGGCGACGAAAGCTGAACCCGTATGTCGCCCTTCGGTATATTGGTTTTGGCTGGAAATAACGTAAACGAGATGGAATCTCCTCCCTGCGATGGGCTCACTACCTGCACAGATACCTGGCTACCGCTGGACTGAGCGAAGACGCCTGGGATTTTGAAAATCAACAGAGAGTCGGACCGTGCATCAAAATTTGTAACTGGGGTCACACTGCTTCCCATGAGAACGGAAACCGTGTTTAATCCTGCGGCCCACAGATTCTGCCCGGTAATCGTTAAAGGATCGCCTTCGTGTAAATCTGTCTTTGGCGAAAAATCGCCAATCTTAGGGCGTCCATTGGTACTTGTTGTTCCACCGGCCTCCAAAACAGTAACCCGGCCGTCGAGGGCAGTTAAGGCTTGCAACAGTTGATTCATAAAATTGGCTGTAATGATGTCTCCCGATTGCACGGGTAGAATTGTTATGGCCATTTGCAGACTCCTAGCGATTCGATATAACTACGCGTATGTGCTGTAGTCCCATCGGTTAACGTCGTAATGCGGATAGCCGTAATTACGCGTATGACCGATGGCAAAGATGACGTATGCATTGGGAGCATTTGACGAACCGGTAATGATGTCTTGCATGTTCTCCCTGACCCAGTACACCCACACCATGACTTTGTCGCTTAAATCCACTGGCGGGTAAAGGAGCGCTTCATCAACCAGTGGAGTAAACCTTGCGCCTTCCATAAATTGAGGTCTGCGATATGTGTTCACCGCAAAAAATGTCGGATAGTCAACGCCTTTCGAAGAGGCCACTCCACGAATTGGGAGAATTCCAATAGGCGGCAAATAACGAAAATAATCCGATGCTCTAATAGCACCGAGCACGCCACTAGTAAGATTTTTTACCAACCCCGCCAACTGCGCCTGGAACTGCAAAAACATCGCCAGACCTTCGACCGCCCTTCGCCGGCCTGCCAGTGGCGCCCATGCATGGGAAGCGGTTGGTGAAAACACAGTTCTCCTCACTGACCATATGTCCACGAATTGCAAACCAGTGCTGGTCCAATAGAGAAGCGCAAGAGGTACCTCGCAGTCAGTCAATTTGGCGAGGTCTCGCAACTGATCTACTGATCCGTACTCTTCAAAGAGTGAGTTGCCATTTGTCCGCCCAAATGGATTTGCCGGGAAGTTAGCGAACTGCTCTGTGCCGAAGCAAAGGTGGGCAGCACAATTCTGGAACTTGGACAACAGAGGAGTGATTTGTGCTTTTATATTGTCCGCGGTTGCGCCAGAGGCAGTTGCCAGTTGGGTCCTCAGCGAATCCAGTTGTGTGCCGAGGTTCAGGGTTTGTCCTGCTAAAGTTTTGGGATCGGGTGATGTCCCTAGGTCGATCGCGACTGTCCTGAATTTTGCACCTTCATCCACGTAACGGCTGCCGCAAGTTGTCGCAACACCTTCATCAAAAACCTCGGTCTTTGGGGCGCTTTCTTTTGAAAGCTGGGAAGCAGGCATCACTGTTAATACATACAGCCCAGGATTAGTGAGGATGCTGGTCTGCGGCGGCTGGCAAACTGCAAATAAGCCGGCTTCCGCATTTTGAACCTGTGTTTGAGGAACTAATGCGAGATCAACGTTCGCCGACAGAGCTACAGCCTGTCCCCTGCGATTGAGAGCAAGGCCTTGCGTTATGTGAAGAACCGATTGACTTGCATTCGAACTGGTAACGCTTACATCCAGACCGTAGGCGACACCATCTCCGATCGCGTGTGCCAGTTGTTGATGCTGGCGCGCATTCGCGGTCTGCAAGTCGGTCAGGTCTTCCGCAGCCAGAATCCGGCCGTTGAAGAAATTCGTGTTACGAATGCCGCCACTCAGGACTGGCTGCAAAATGTCAACCAGGCTCATCACTCACTCTCGACTTTCGGGATATTTTTTCCGGTTCTCATATCGTCATGCCTATCGCTTTGATTTCAACCATGAATCCGTTTGCCGTAGCATTTCCCAACGCATCCACGACCCGCACAAGAATCCCGTCATCGCGAAAGTCGAGGACCTCAAAAGTGAGTGGGATCGCCTTGGGTGTTGATTTCGCAATAGCAGTACCATTCACTAAATATGTGTGAATGACTGGAGATGATGTTTCGGGATTTACATATGCCGGAGAGCCACTCCAGTTGAGCAGGTAAACTCCATCATCGGGACTGCCTGGCTGATGTGCCGCCGTTAACCCGTTGTAGGTTGGCCCCACAGCGTCAGCATGGCCTGCGGTGATCAGGAACGTACCTGCCGCAACTGAGCCCGCATTGGAACTACCGCCTGAAGCAGCGCCTCCTAATAGCAGTGACTCCTGTAGAAGACGTGTTTGAATCAGGAAAGGCCGGCGAGTTTCATCAATAGTGACCGAGCCGGTTACTTGCCAGCTCGCATTCACAGAAAAGTGAAGTTCTGCCAGGAGTACGCATTGCTCGCTCGAAGCCATACAGTCACAAGGACCTGACTTGGCTTCCAGTGTCGGCCGTACTTCCGTGACCCAAACCAAGAAAGCTGCACGCAGAAATTCCCGGGCATTTTCCGGATGGAGGTAAAGCGTTGGACCAATCCAGGGTGGTGATGAGAGCGCAGGCGAAGCGAGCGCAGGCGATCCGGTTGTCGTGCCCAAATGACGGACCAGATCTTCCAGCTGTTCCTTAGTGATAAAGTCCACAGCCGCGTCTGTGACTTTGATTCGTTGCAGCATCTCTCCGAATTCGCGGATGTGGTCTTCTTCGACCTGTGGTGGCCGGTAACATAGGCTTTGCGCAAGTGCCGGATCAATAGCAGGTGATCCCGGCGGCGAGGTGACCAATTGTTCCCAATCCACACAGAGTTTGATCTGAAAGGATTCGGCAATACGCGAGGCGGCCATGGTGTCTTGCTGCGTGCGGCACGGCTCACCTGGTATTGGCACGCTGTCGGTTTGGCATTCGCGGTAGCAGAGGACTACGCAAAGAGACAGATTGGTCGGGGGTGCTCCGAAAATGACCTGTAACGCATCCTTATTATTCGTGAGCCAATCATTGATCTTGGCGCACATCTCTTTGCAAACATGGATGTCCTGACCTTGGGGATTGATGGCCACTCCGGGCCCCACCCTTACTTCTAAATTCACGCCAGTATCCATGTGGACGCGTAGGCCGCAGATCGTGCCATAGCCATGGGCAAGTCGATATTGGGAGCGGGCCTTCTCGGTCAGGTAGGCTTGCTCCTGGCGAAACTCATCTACACCGAGCACCAAACCAAGGGTGTAGTTCACTCGCTTCAAAGGATCCAAACTCTGAGTTGTGGGCGTTACCGTCTGGAATACGCTCATGTGTGCCTCTCTTGCGGTCTGTGCCCACAGCACGGCTGGACCGTCTTGCTTCTCCCGATCGTCTCCCGGTCAGATAAATTCCACGGTTCTTTCCAGGCAAGGTATCCACCAGCCAGGTAGTCTCGCCCCAAAACAATGGCAACCGAACGACTGCCTTGCCCTAATAGTGTGTCCAGTCCGACTCGCGATTCACCCACGCGAAACATGCCCCAATAAAGGCGGGTGTCAAAATTGGTGTGGGCAGGTTTTTCAATTTCGGCAATGCGCTGAGCGATGCCGAGTTTGGTCAGCTGAGTATTGGGATCATCGCTAGGTTGGACGGGAACCAAGACAGTGAAGCGGTGCGCATTTCTTGCAGTAGGAAGGACAACAGATACAAACTGGGTCCAATCCTGTAGCTTTCGTCCGCTGGCTGGGAACGTGTCCGGCAACTGAACTTGATCAAAACTTGTGAGTGCCGCTGTTCCTCCAAGACCGTAAGCATTGTTCAGGTCGTCGATATTGGGATACTGTCTTGCGAGGAAATCCTGATAGGCTTGCAGATCGCCTTTAGTGACTGCGGTGTAAGTGAAACCCAGGGCTTCACGGAGAAACCGCTTCCAATCGGCTGCCTGATTTTTTTGTGCAGGCTGTACCGGTGGCAAAACCAAATCATCGAAAGAAGAATAATTAGTGCCCCATGCGGCGTTCAGGCTGGCGATGGAAGAATAACTGCCACTCAGATAGTTCCGAAACAGCGTATGCAATGGTGTTGCACCCTGGGCCGGGGTCCATGTGGAAGAGTTTGTAGTTGAACCGGGACCAGCAACATCAGTTGGGTCTCCATAAACCACCCCGGCTGCATTGCGTGCGGTGAACCGTTCCACCACTCTTACTGAAAATGGGCCTTGATTTGCAGTCCGGCATGCCTTGCAAGCACAACTGGAGTTTTGAAATAACGATTCGTCGGGGCACGCATCAAGACCCAAGCGGATAGCACGCACCATACCTGCGAGTGTTCCGCGTTGGAAAAACATTTGTGGAGCATGGGAGAGTACAAGGCGGCGCGTGCTTTCACTCCATCCCAAGTCGAGTGACAGTCCAACCCAACTTGCCAGCCAGTCCAGATATTCCGCGGGAATAGTCCGCGTGTCGAACAAGGTTTGTACTCGTTCGATCTTTCCTTCCAGAACTGTGTAGAAGCCTTCTATATTGGCGAGATAACGGTCGAGAAATGAAGACGAAACCGTATCATCCCGATACACGGACGGCAGGTATTTTTGCAGATAGGAGAACCGTGGGTACCAGATACGCAAAGCGTGCAGGCGCGGAGTGTTGCGGCCCGTTCCTTGTAGCGTAAGTTTTATCTGTAAGTAACGTCCGCGCGCATTCTGGAAAAGTAGTTCCCACGTCCCGACACGGTCATCCGCGCCAGAGAGTTGTGAGGTATAGAAAGGTATTTCTGGGCCGTCACCGCGCAAATACGGATTCGGCTCGGATTGCCAAGGTGTGTCTGGCAACAACGATTTTTGATCGGCCGCGCGGCTCTGAATACTGACCTGTGCTCCAGGTGGAATGCAGGCATCCAGAAGCAATCTGTGCCAGACACACCCAAGTTGCTTACCGTCAAAAGCAGGTACTTCATCGGGGCTGGCAGTACGCTGGCTGCGCGGAAGCAGTAATTCGGCTTCAGTTTTGTAGCGCGCGCGCGGTTGCTCGACGAGTGGCCACCAGCGTTCTTCGAAGTCGTAGTAAACATCGCCAGAGGCGGCAACAATTGCCTTGCCACTGAACCGCCTCATGGGAAGATAGCGCGACAGAGGCTGGAGCCATTTATTCTCAGGCGGCACCAAGAGGCGAAATGCAAATACCTGTTCTCCATTAACTCCAGCAACGAAGAGAGTACCAAGCGCTGTTTGTGCAGCACCGGAATTTCGAACAAAAGCAATATCGTATCCGCGAACGGAATCGGATTGTGGCGTACCGTCGGATTGCGGAGGTACGAACGCTGCCAGCACATGATTGAATGAGAAAGGGATTGCCGTCTGTGCGCCAAACGAATACTGATATAAAACTGAAAAATCACTTAAGGGAGGATTGTCTAGTATCACTACACTCTCGTCCGGCAGTGCTTCGATAGAAATTGGGTCGGACAATGGCGACAGCGATATTGCGAGACTTGCAGTAATATGGCGTGAATAGCACTGCACTTGTTCCGCCTGGAGTTTTCCGTTGACCGGGACAAAATCTTGATTGATCGCTGAGTCTGAACCGCCTGCAATTTTTGTCTGTACACGAAGGTGGCGATCGAGACTCCAATAAGCCTTGTTAATACGATCCAGAATCCAAACTCCTCCGTCTGGAGCTGGGGCAATATCAAATGGCGAGAAGGCAACGTCCGCGGGCCATAAATACTCGAGAGGAGCACCTCCGCCATGCAAATCGAAAACCAATAACCCCTTAGGCTGTGCGATCCCCACAACCAGATAGTGATCTTTCGTTACAGCCAGTCCGCTTAGAGCCAAATCGTGGATCACAGTGTTTTGCACGGGTGTAAATGAATCATCGTTTGCGATACAAGCCGTTGTCAGATTGGCAGCAGACCAGAAAAGCGAGGCACTTTTTTCGGAAGCTCCAAGGAACCTGATGTCTTTGCCTTCATCCCCAATCCAATACCAGTTTCCGTACCGGTCGCGCCCTGCGCCGCGGCGCTCCTTCGGAGTGAGCGGATTTTGTCCCACAGGTTTGGGAAAAATGAAAAGCTCCTGATGCAGGCTGAGCGTCGCATCGCCGTCATTCCAGTCGAGAGAAGGTTCTTGTGGCGGGGAACTGGGTGGGGAAGCGACGGCAGCTTGCGAATACCATTCCGCTTTCCCGTACACAAGGTGAAATCGAGTTTGGTTAACGTCCATATAAAGTCTCAGCAACTTTGCGGTAAAACTGGCACAGCCACGCGTTTTTGTGCGGGCGGAGTGTCCGGCGTAGTCAGGTCGTCAGGATCACCCAAATTGACGCCGACTTGGTCCAGTCGCGGCAATTGCAAACCGCTAATGGAAATTTGATCTTGTTTGGTGGGTGCGCTGTCCCACATAGTGACGCCGCGCACTCGACTCACCCCATCTACCCGCACGGCTTGGACCCAGAGATCAATCGACTCGACCGCTTTGGATAATGGCCAGCCATCTCCGTTGGGTGCATTTGGGCCACCATGCAACGGCGAGAGAAAATCCCGGATTGCTTGTTTCACCGCTTCGCGCACAGGTGCGATGTCTCGGCCTGCAACCACATCGATTCCGATTGAAACTGACAAGCCCACGTAAGTTGGGCCTTGTACGATCACCTCTGTGGTGAGCACGCGTCGCGGTTCGAGATAGTTGCAAATCGCGTCCAGAAACAAACGGTTTGGCATCGGCGCCTGGGGGTTTTGCGGGTCATTGGGGATGACCAGCAAATTCACTACGCCCGGATCGGTGACAGGTAAAACTTCTACTCTTCCGAGGTCAATCCCCGGAGTTTGCTGCACGATATCCTTAAAATCGTCGCTGGATACCGCGCGATGACCGTCTTTTAAATAATTCGGAATATTTCGTTCTGCATCAGCCGGGGATTCACCTTCATCTCCCCCCCATGTGGGCAGAGGGTTCGTCACTTTAAATCCTGCGGGCAGCTGTGGGCTTGTTTGAATCGCTCCGATACCAACGTTTCCAACCCGGCCGCCTCCATACGCGTAGCTGGCGACAATCTGTACGCCGGCGGGTGGCCTTGCTCCTTTTAATCCGGTCCCGAATTGCACTTGTCCGGATTCTCGGTCAACTGTAAATACTTTGGCCGTAGGAAAGGCAGAAGGGGAAGGTGGCGCACCCGGCGGCAACGAGGGATCGCGCACCGGAACTTCCGGCGGGGCTGCCTGCAAATCATCAATGCGTGTCCATAGCTCACCATTTACGGCCAGCTTCACGCTCTCTGCAATTACCGGTGTATTGACCAGAGTGAACGACTGATCTGGTTCACCGTTGCCCGTACCAAGCGGTTCAGCCAGTACTTGCACACGCTGAGTAATTCGTGCCGCATTGATTCCCGTCCAGCTGAAACTGGCTTTCAGAGATGGCGAAGAAGCCGTACCATCCGCGACCTCCGGCAAACTGATTCGGATCCAGGTGAGCAGGCGTTTGGCGATATCTGTGTCTTCGAGCGTGGGGGGAAAGTCCCCGATGCCGTCTTCAAGAGGCGGCTGATTTGTCCAGGTCCCCATTGATTCCGCGGATGGAAGCGTAAGTTGTATGAGGGTGAGGTCTTGCAAAGGGCCGGCGTCGTTGTCGGGAACGCCATTCAATGTGAGGTAAACGGGTTGATTGTTGGCGTCGGTGTTGCCAGTTGAGATCTGATAACGCAGCGTGGTTGGTTGCTGACTAGTGGATGATCCTTCGGGCCGTAACGTCCGCGTAGCGCCTTCGACGGATGGCATTAACCCCAGGGTGACGGTCTTGCCGGCAATCTCTTTCAATACATCGCTGGATGATGCGTTGTCACCGGCGCGCAGCAACAACGCCAGCCATAGACTTCCATCCACCGTGGTTCCGTCAGTCAGACTTATGGAATTGATGGCCGCGGCGGTAGTAGGTGGATCAACCGGGACGGTTTCATAAAAATCGAGACTCGCCGGATCATCGCTGAAGGTACTGTAGAGCTGGGTATAGGTTGTTTGTGCCTGGGCCAGTTGGTCGCCAGAGAGCGCCTCACGAATGTAAACCTTAAAATCGATAGGAAGAATGTTCAATGCGTTTTGCGTGACAAACCCGGTCTTTCCGGCCGTGACTGGAATGTTTGCCGGCAAGGTTATAGTTTGCAAAGGCCCGCGTTCGTTACTGATGGTCACAACTCCCTGCGCTGCCGAAGCAGGCCGAAGAGATTTGCCGATCAATTGAAGGAATTTAAGATGATTGCGTTCCGGAATCAGATTGCTTCGGTAAAGCAGGTTCTCCGTCATGAACGCGAATAACTGCATTAGCGTGACTCCCGGATCGCTGTCAGAGAGATTGGTATATTCCGGGTTATGCACGCGGACGCGAGTCAGCGTCTCCTTGAGGATGTCGCTGTAGTTGCGATCGTCGAGATTGGGGATCAGCAAAGGCATTTGTCTTAGATTCCTAGCCGGTTAACTGAACGCTGAAGCTCATTTGTGAATTGGTTCGAGTTGCTACCAGCTGATACTGAACATTGGCCCGGGCAACGCGCGGATCATTGTCATCCTGGTCCACGCTTACCGACTGCACGGTGATCCGCGCTTCCCAGGCCTGTAGCGCTTTCTGGATTTCTGCTTGCAGCAAAGTTCTAGTGGCCACGGTATTCGGTTCGAAAAGGAAATCGCGCAGCTTGCCGCCGAAATCAGGCAGCATTAAGCGCTCGCCCGGTGCCGTCAGCAAAATCACCGTCATTGCCTCGCGGATATTGTCTGGCCCGCTGGACCATGCCATGCTTCCATTTGGTCCCAGGCGAGGAGGAAAGCTGATGCCCTGTCCGTAAATGCTGGTTCCGTTCATGCTCATCCCTTTGCTTTCAAGGTCGGAATTGGAAAACAGATTTTAAAAAACGGGAGCCACCAGAAAATGAGGTTTAATAGCACCAGAAAAATCATCAGCACGATGAACGCGCAGATGGTGATGATAGGAATGGAAAAAGAGCAGATCATTCCCAGGCCAAATCCATTGGGATCGGCCAGGTCCCCATCCATCAACTGCTTGAGGCCTTTCACCCGGCTCATCTGTTTTCCCAGTTGATCGGAGATCATGAAGGCCACACCTTTGTCGTACTTCCGAAGTGCAGCTGGAGTCGTGTCAATCGGTAGAGCCACTTGAATGGATCGTGCTGGTGCATCCGGATCAAAAAACGAAGCGAGTTGAAATGGGCGGCTGGGATCGCTCATGATCGGAACCAGCTTTAGTCCACACTGTGGCCTTTCATACACGCAGCGCACCACGTACCAGTCATCACCTTGAGGGTTTTCCGGATCTTTAGCTGGTCTGCGGATGGTTGCTGACGGGGCTGAACCAACTTCGTCCAGGGCAGCCTCTGCCAGGATTTGCAAAGCTCGCGGTTGCAGCGGATCACCGCCACGGTTAATCAGCGCAGACAGCTGCCTATCACTGGTATTGCCTAACATCGGCCCTGCATAACCTGTCGGTAACCCGGGGGTCGAATTTTGAGTAAGCACGGCGTTCTCAAAAGTGCTCTCGAAAGTTTTTGCGCTCTGAATTGCATCACTCAATTTCGAATGCGAGGGTGGCGGTTGCAAATTCGCTACCGTGAAGTTGAAAATTTGATAGAGAGCCAGTTGCTTAGGGCCCAAAATGGAAACCTGTGACGGATGTTGCAATACGTTCCAGATATTCGGCAGATAAGTGTTTAGGAAATTTGCAAAGTCAATCAGGATAAGAGCAGATGCCTGTGCAATTCCCTGCGAAAGGGAAAGGGGCGGAGAAGTATTATCAGCGCTATAATCCGCCAGCTCGACCCAGGGATCTAACACCTGCCTCTGAAATTCGATCTTGCGCGGGTCATCTGGTGTGACGGTACCCTGAGCAGCAGTTTTAGTTTCCTTGCCTGCTACATAGGTTTGACGGCGACTCACGGGAATTAATCCGCTAAATACACGCCTGCGGCTTCCATTGCTGCCATATTCGAAAGCCGACATAGGGAGTTTTTCTTCGCCATCGGCCAGACCGGCGCCGTCCACCTTCGCCCAACCGGTCACAGCACTCGCCAGCCATGCGTATTCGTCACAGTGAGAAGGATCGAACGTGCTGCACTCGCCGGTGAGACCGGCTTTCGGACGCAGCCGCCGTAATACAAAACTGGTTTTTTCTCCCAGGTTAGTCTTTACCTGATGGTCGGGAAGGCCCGGCTGGCGGCAGACCAGCGATCCGGCAACTAGGTAAAAACGCGCATGCACCGGCTGGAAAAATTTGAGTGGTAATGGGGTCGGTTGAGCAACGTCAGTTTCCATTGCGGCAACTGCATCCAGGCCTACTGCCGGAGTACGCCAAGTCTCACTTTGGGCAACATATTTCCGCAGATTCTCGGGAGTCTTTGCCACAAGGTCTTGCAATTCTTCCATGAACTGATCGCTCGAAAAGCGCAGGAGCGTGGGGCTGCGGAACGCCGATTTGTTGGTGCTCTTCGCCAGTTCAGACCACATCGGCGACGGAGTCAGCCATTGAACACGTGTACTCATAAGGCGCTTACCAGATATTTCCTGCGCCAGGCGTATAGCTGGCGCTGATGACACTATTTGTGATCACCGTATCGGCCTGTACAACTCCGCTGAACTTCGACATGCCTGCATTCACCGTAAGCATGCCGGCGGAAATCTCGGCGGTGCTGGCATTCACGGTGACTTTCGCTGACGCAGTCACCGTAATTCCCGCCGACTCAAGCTTCACCGAATTTCCATTGCTGTCTTCGATCGTTACCGACCCCGGTCCGTCCTGTAGAGTGATCTTTTGGCCAGCCGGTGTTTCGAGGATCATCTTTTCCTGGCCATCGGTATCGTCGAGCGTGACTTGTACTCCATTGCGAGAGCGGACCTTCTTGATGTAGTTCTTGCCGGCGCCATCCATAGTTTGTGGCGGGCTGTCTTGTCCGTTCCACATGCCACCGATCACGCACGGATTGCGCGGATCGCCTCCCAAAAAAATCACGACGACCTCATCGTTTACATCGGGGATAAACCATGTGCCTCGGTTATTGCCGCCCATCATGGTGGAGAGCCGGGCCCAGGTTTCATATGCCGC
>CAWBXL010000218.1:0-7498 GCA_963792305.1 uncultured Acidobacteriaceae bacterium
CAACTGCAACGAATTTACGGGACCGCATTTTATTCGAAAAAAGACCTCGATGCTTACCTTCATCAGATCGAAGAAACCAAAAAGCGCGATCACCGCGTAATTGGTCAGCAGCTGGATTTGTTCTCCATCCAGGAACTCGCTGGTCCGGGGCTGATCTTCTGGCACCCCAAAGGCGGCATCATCCGCAAAGAGATGGAAGACTGGATGCGCGACCAGTACGTCAAGCGCGGCTATTCGCTGGTCTACACGCCCCAGTGGTCCGCCGCCAGTTGTTCCACACTTCAGGCCACGAAGGCTATTACGCCGAGAACATGTTCGATTACATGGAACTCGACGACGCGGAATATCGCTTGAAGCCCATGAACTGTCCCGGGGCACATTCTGATCTACGCAGATTCGCTAAAGTCCTATCGCGATTTGCCGGTAAGCTTAGGTGAATTGGGAACGGTTTACCGTTACGAGCGCTCAGGAGTGATGCACGGGTTGTTGCGCGTGCGCGGTTTCACCCAGGACGACGCTCACATCTTCTGCACGCCGGAACAAATTGAAGAAGAAATCGCCAGCTGCGTGGAATTCGCCCGCGATGTGCTGAAAGATTTCGGCTTCGATAAATTTCAGACCGAACTTTCCACCTGGAACCCCGCACGACAAAAAGAGTTTTGTAGGCAGTGAAGAACAATGGAACCGTGGCGACGGCCTCACTGGAGAAAGTACTCAAGCAATTAAATATCGAGTACAAAACCATTCCCGGCGAAGCCGCATTCTATGGGCCCAAAATTGACATCAAGCTGGTGGACGCCATCGGCCGCCTATGGCAACTGTCCACGGTCCAGTTCGACTTCAACCTGCCGCAGCGCTTCGGCCTGGAGTATGTCGCTGAAGACGGGGCCCGTAAACAGCCGGTCATGGTTCACCGAGCTTTATATGGCTCAGTCGAACGCTTCTTCGGCGTCCTGATCGAGCACTACGCCGGAGCATTTCCCGTCTGGCTATCACCGGTTCAAGCGGTCATGATTCCCATCGCCGAGCGCCACGTCGATTACGCCAACAAAGTTGCTGCTCAACTGAAAGCCATCGGTGTTCGCGTGGACGTAGATGGCCGCAACGAAAAGATGAATGCCAAGATCCGTGAACATGCCATGCAGAAAGTGCCGTTTCTGCTGGTCGTGGGAGACAAAGAAGCTGAAGCCGGCAAAGTAAATGTCCGCACCAGAGGCAAAGAAAAGACCGAGGATATGCTGGCGTCAGAGTTCGTGGAGAAAATCAAAAATCTGATCGCAACGAAAATTTCTACTCTTTAACCTGGTTCGTTGCAGCCTGCGGGTTCGGTTTCGCACCGTCACCGTTGCGAAATTCCACGTTCATAAAAGCATAGGTCTGCAAAGTCTCACGCAAGAGCGGCATGCAATCATTGAGACCCTTCTGAGTTTTAGAACTCAAAACGACCAGTGCGACGATTTTTTCCTCGTCGATATAAGCAACGACTTCATAAGCGCTTTGATTGATGCCGGAAAAATAGCGCAGAATAGCGGTGCGGTTGTTCTTCAAGGAGATTTTTTCTCCGTCAACGAAAGTCATCTTTGGATTATTTTTGCGAAATTCTGCCAAATCGTAGTCCATGAATTCTTTAAGCGTTTGTTGGCCCCGCCGCTTAGTAGCGATATTTGGATACATGACAGTTTCGGCGTTGTCCCAGGTTGAGCCTTCCGGATAGTAGACACAACACACTCCCAGGCTCTCTCCTACAGCATGGTCAGCGATCCAGCCCTTGGGGCCAGCCATCACGAAAGCCCCACCTTCGGCATAGATGATCGCTGCAGCATCTTTTTGGCGCGCATTATCTTCTGGCTTCGCGTTGGTCTGTTGCGAACTGGCCAGGCATGCCAAACCAATCAACAGAATAGGCATAAGGAGCGTGTGCTTCATGGGCCGATTGTAGTAACAGGTGAAACGAGTAAAAAGATTACGAACAGAGTAGAACGACTGTCGAAGAGCAGAATGTCTAGTGCCTGCGTCATTACTCTCTCACCAACAATCTGGTACTCTTTTGGGCGTTTCTTTTCCAGGAGCCGTACATGACAAGAAATACACTCGCGCTGTCCGCCTTGATTCTGACGATGCTCGGAAGCAGTTTAGCGATGGCCGCCGACTCCTACGCCGTCACTTACGAGCGCAACGTCGCCGTCAAAATGCGCGACGGAGTAACCCTCCGTGCCGACATCTTCCGCCCCAAAGCAGACGGCAAATTCCCGGTACTCTTGCAGCGCACTCCATATGACAAGAACAACGAAGTAAGCATGGGCCTCGCGGGCGCAGCCCGCGGATACGTTGTCATCGTTCAGGATGTTCGCGGACGGTATGCCTCTGAAGGCGAGTGGTACACCTTCAAACACGAATCGGATGACGGCTACGACACTATCGAGTGGGCCGCAGCCTTGCCATACTCCGATGGCAAAGTGGGAATGTTCGGCGGCTCCTATGTCGGCGCAACCCAAATGCTCGCAGCCATTGCTCATCCGCCCCATCTGGCGGGAATCTGCCCGGTAGTGACGGCCAGCAACTATCACGAAAATTGGACCTACCAGGGCGGAGCTTTTGAGCAGTGGTTCAACGAATCATGGACCTCAGGCTTGGCGCAAAATACTTTGAATCACAACATCAACGGACAAACCAACGCCGTGAAGGGAATGTGGCAGCTCCCGCTCACGAGTTATCCATTGTTTAATTTCCCTGTGACGACCGGAGTTCCTACTTCCACTGCGGACTTGGCCCCATATTTTCTCGATTGGCTGGCCCATCCCACCTACGACGACTACTGGAAGCGCTGGTCCATTGAAGAGCACTTCGCTGATATCAACGTTCCCATCCTGCACATAGCGGCCTGGTACGACATTTTTCAAGGCGGCTCTTTGCGCAACTACATGGGCATCAAAGCGCATGGCGGCGAAGCGGCGCGTAAGGGGCAGCATTTGCTGATGATCATCGGCGGACACGCTGGCGGCGGCCGCAAAATTGGAGAAGTAGATTTCGGCCCCCAGGCCCCGTTCAATGAAGATGAAGTGACCCTGAGCTGGTATGACTATCTTTTTAAAGGCGCGCAAAACGAATTCGCCGGAAAGCCGGTCAAACTTTTCGTGATGGGGACAAATCAGTGGCGGGAAGAAGATGATTGGCCGCTCGCTCGCGCCCACAGCACAAAATATTTCCTGCATTCATCGGGGAAAGCAAACTCCCTGCGTGGCGATGGCACACTTTCAACCACAGCGTCCCGGACGGAAAATGTAGACCAGTATGTTTACGACCCAGCCAACCCTGTAGCCACTACTGGAGGCCCACTCTGCTGCGACGCCAGCCACATGAAGCCGGGCCCACTCGATCAGCGTCCAGTTGAGGCACGCGACGATGTGCTGGTGTATTCCACTACACCGTTTGCTCAAGATACAGAAGTGACCGGCCCGGTTTCACTGGAACTGTTCGCGAAGTCCTCCGCGGTAGACACTGACTTCACGGCCAAACTGGTAGACGTCTGGCCCGATGGCTTCGCGCAAAATCTGACGGAAGGAGTCATTCGCGCGCGTTACCGCGACTCAACGGAGAAAGCCAGTCTGTTGAACCCCGGCCAGATTTACAAGTTTAATCTCGATCTTTGGTCTACCAGCAATGTCTTCAAAAAAGGTCATGTGCTCCGGCTGGAAGTTTCCAGCAGCAATTTCCCGCGTTTCGATCGCAACCTGAACACCGGCGAGCAGACATCCACTGCGCAACGCTTCGTGTCCGCAACTAACATGGTTTATCACGATGCCGAGCATCCATCAGTGCTGATACTGCCCGTGGTGCCTGGGCAATAACGGCGTGTTCGATTAGAAGATCATTTGTCCAGAAACTGGACAAGCGGTGTAAGGAGCCTTTTCTGTTTCCATTCAATCATAGGGCTTAGGTTAGAAAGTCCTTTCTTTGCAATGAATTAATAGATAGTCGAACTCCTGTTCTCTACATTTGGTTTGGCAATCTCATTGCACTCACTTTGAGAACTCCTTCTGAATTCTAATCAGGAACGACCATGTCCTCTACGACGACGTCGCCAGCCCCAACAGCCGCCGCAGCAGCACCCGCGACCACGCCAACGCCCATATCCACACGCGCCATGCTGACAGCGATGCTGAAAGTTTCAGCAAAAATCAGCGACCTGTTTTTCTCACCGGGCAAACCGCCCATGGTTGAAGTGAACGGACGCCTCACCCCAGTTGGGAACCTCAAACTCGCTCCAGCGGATACGCAACGCATCGCTGCCGATTTGATCGGGGAAAACAAACACGCGCAGACAAACCTTCAGGAAAAGGGATCGTGTGACGTCTCCTACAGTTTGTCCGGCACTTCGCGGTTCCGCGTGAATGTTTTTATGCAGCGCGGCACGTGCGCCATCGTGATGCGCGTCATTCCAGTAAAAGTCACAGATTTCGAAACTCTAAATCTGCCTGCCGAATTGCGGCAGATTGCCAATCTGCGTAACGGCATTGTGCTGGTTACAGGGCCGACCGGCTCCGGAAAGTCTTCAACGCTTGCGGCCATCATTGATCTCATCAACGAATTGCAGTCGTATCACATCCTCACCATCGAAGACCCAATCGAATTTCTCCACCCTCACAAGAATTGCATCGTTCATCAGCGCGAGTTGCACAGTGACACGCCGAGTTTCGCACTGGCATTGCGGGCCGCACTACGACAGGCGCCGAAAGCCATTCTCGTAGGCGAGATGCGCGACAAAGAAACCATCGAAATCGCCATGGAGGCCGCGGAAACCGGGCACCTGGTCCTCTCGACTCTCCATACCATTGACGCTTCGAAAACCGTGGAACGCATTGTCGGAGTATTTCCTCCCGCCGAGCAGCACACCGTTCGTAATCGTCTGGCGAAAAGTTTCCAATACGTTGTCTCCCAGCGCCTGCTGCCGCGTAAAGATGGTAACGGTCGCGTCGCTGCAATTGAAATTTTGAAATCAACTCTACGCACGCGCGAATATGTGGAACGCGGCGAAGGCGAGGGTAAAACGTTGCTGGACGCCATGCGCGTCGGCGATAACGAAGGCATGCAGCACTTCGATAGGGAAATCGAGAAATTGATTCGCTCCGAAGTTGTCGCACTTGATGTCGGCCTCGCCTACGCCACTAACGTGGGAAACCTTCGTCTGGAGTTATCAGACTTTGCGCCCATGGAAGAAGAGCCGGAAGCGAAACCGAAACCGGCCGAATCGTCCGCTACGGAGATTGAAATAGAATAAAACCGCATGGCCGCTCCGGTCATAGTCGGCGTTATCTCGGACACTCACGGCCTCCTGCGGCCGGAAGCTTTAACCGCGCTACGCGGATCTAACTACATCATTCACGCCGGCGACGTCGGAGACCCGGGCATCCTCGATAAGCTGGCGAAAATCGCCCCACTCACTGCGATCCGCGGCAATGTGGATGAAAATTGGTCTAAGAAACTTTCCGCCACCCAGGTCCTGGAGGCCGGCGGTCTCTCGATCTACGTTTTACATAACCTGGCAACGCTTGACCTTAAACCGGAAGCCGCAGGATTTCCGCCGTCATCTACGGCCACAGTCACAGTCCCAAACAGGAAATAAAAAACGGCGTGCTCTACTTCAATCCCGGGGCCGCAGGCCCAAGGCGGTTTCAACTCCCCATAAGTGTTGGGAAGCTGATCATCGAAGAAGGCAAAATGAGAAGCGAGATCAACATTTTAGACTGCGCGAAACTATGATATATTTCCGCCGCATGTGGACGCGCCGGCCACTATTTGCAATCATTTTTGTCGCTTTGCTTATGTGCGTAGCACTCCGCGTCTTAGCGGACGATGACGACGACAAGCCCGAACCTGCTCCGCGTTTCCACGCTAAAACTCTCGAAGGCGAACAGTTCAACAACACATCAATAAAAGGAAAAGTTGTCCTGCTGGATTTCTGGACCACCTGGTGCAAATACTGCCGCCAGGAAGAGGAAATGGTGGACGATCTCGGCAAAGAATTTTCCGCGAAGGGCGTAGTGGTTCTCGCCATCAATGTCGCTGAGTCGAAGAAGACCGTCAAAAAATATCTCGATCAATATCCGCGAACATCGAAAGTTGTCATGACCGAAGACACGAACCTCGCCGCCATGTATCAGGCCAACAGCTATCCCATCTATGTCGTCATAGACCGCGACGGCAACATCGCTGGCACGCAACACGGCGCGGGTGGCGAAAGGTCCCTGCGCAATCTCCTGCGGCGCGCCGGTATCGAAAGCGAAGAGTGACCACGCTGGTTGCTACAATCCAGTGCAGTGTCCATTCAATTTAAAATTGAAGCGCAATCCGGCACAGCCCGCACCGGCAAGCTGATTACGCCGCATGGCGAGATTCAAACCCCGGTATTCATGCCGGTGGGGACTCTAGCTTCAGTAAAAGGCGTCTCGCAGGACATTCTCGAAGAACTAGGTGTAGAAATTCTCCTGGGAAATACCTACCACCTCTACTTAAGACCAGGCGTGGAACAAGTCAGAAAACTGGGCGGATTGCACGGTTTCATGTCCTGGCCGCGGGCCATTCTCACCGATTCAGGAGGCTTTC
Organism: uncultured Acidobacteriaceae bacterium; assembly: GCA_963792305.1. Lineage (GTDB taxonomy): Bacteria > Acidobacteriota > Terriglobia > Terriglobales > Acidobacteriaceae > CAWBXL01. The sequence goes on from CAWBXL010000218.1 coordinate 6,604, forward strand.
AGGTCTTCAGCCTGAGTGAACTGCGTAAGGTCACAGAAGAGGGCGTGACATTCCGCTCGCATCTCGACGGCTCTTCGCACTTCTTTAGCCCAGAAAGTGCCATGGAAGCGCAAATTGGACTCGGTGCGGACGTCATCATGGCGTTCGACGAATGCACAGAGTTTCCCGCCGATGCCAGGCGCATGCGTGACTCGATGGAACTGACCCTCCGCTGGGCAGCGCGCAGCAAAAAGTATTTTGAAGAACACAAACACCAAGTCCCATGGAAATCTGAGGACCAGGAACTGGGAACTGGAAATTGGAGTTATCCCTCCGTTCCGCCGGAATCTACGCAGTCGTTATTCGGAATCGTCCAAGGCGGCATGGACTTGGCCTTAAGAAAAGAATCCGCCGAGCGCACGGTAAAAATTGACTTCCCCGGCTATGCCATTGGCGGACTGAGCGTGGGCGAACCTCGCCACCTGACGCGGGAGGTAGTCGAAGCAACAATCCAGCATCTACCCGCAGATAAACCCCGCTATCTCATGGGCGTAGGAACACCAGAGGAAATTGTCGAAGATGCCAAACTCGGCATTGACATGATGGACTTGTGCTGCGGACCCGCGCTGCCCGTCACGGCCTTATATTCACCTCAGAGGGGAAAGTCTCTATCAAGCAAGCGCGCTATGCATCTGACCATGGGCCACTTGACGCAAATTGTCACTGTCGTGTCTGCAGCCGCTATTCACGCGCATATCTGCGACATCTTTAATGCATCCAACGAAGTGCTCGCGCAGGTCTTAAATACTGTCCACAACTTGACCTATTACCTTGACGAAATGCAGGGCAGTGCGGCATTCTATTGGACTTGGAAAGAAGGCCAGTTTTCTTTCTGGGGATTAGACCCATCCCTGGT
>CAWBXL010000219.1:0-41838 GCA_963792305.1 uncultured Acidobacteriaceae bacterium
GTGTTGATGTCGATTTTTTTGCCGCCGAAGTAAGCGACCAGGTTTTCGCGGGCATCGGCGCGGTTGGCGCTGCCACGGATGATAGTGATTACGTTGTCCAGATGATCTAACGCAGTTAATAGCCTTCTAAGATGTGCTCGCGGTCTTTCGCCTTCTGCAACAGATAAGCAGTACGGCGGCGTACCACCTCCACGCGATGGGCGATGAAATACTTGATCGCGTCGATCAGGCCCATTTCCTTGGGCTGCCCATGCGCGACTGCAAGGAGGATCATGCTGAAGCTCTCTTGCATCGCCGTGTGCTTGTACAGCTATTGAGCACGATCTGCGGCTCGGCTCCGCGCTTCAGTTCGATCACGATGCGCATGCCGTCGCGGTCGCTTTCATCGCGGATGTCGCTGATATCTTCGATGTCTTTATTGTTGACCAGTTCGGCCATGCGCTCGATCAGGCGAGCTTTGTTCACCTGATAAGGAATCTCGGTGACGATGATGGCCTGGCGGTCTTTGTTGATGTTTTCAATCGCGGCTTTGGCGCGCATCATGAAACGGCCGCGGCCGGTGCGGTAGGCTTCGAAGATTCCGCTGCGTCCGTGGATAATGCCGGCGGTTGGGAAATCCGGGCCTTGCACGAATTTCAAAATTTCCGGAAGCTGTGCCTGCGGATTGTTCACCAGGGTGATAGTGGCATCCACAATCTCTGTGAGATTGTGCGGCGGAATTTTTGTCGCCATGCCTACCGCGATTCCGTCGGAACCGTTCACCAATAAATTTGGAATGCGCGTGGGCAGTACTGTCGGTTCTAATTCTGAGTCGTCGTAGTTGGGAACGAAATCGACCGTCTCTTTATCCAGATCATCCAACAGCGCGGTGGACACACGCTCCAATTTCGCTTCGGTGTAACGATCTGCTGCTGGCGGATCTCCATCCACCGATCCAAAGTTTCCCTGACCGAAAATCAGCGGATAGCGCAGGCTCCAAGTCTGCGCCAAGCGAACCAATGCGTCATACACTGCGAGGTTGCCGTGTGGATGGTACTTACCCATCACGTCTCCGACGATCCTGGCGCATTTACGTGTCGCGCGATTCGGTTGCAGTCCCATCTGCTGCATGGTGTAGAGAATGCGGCGATGCACAGGCTTCAATCCGTCACGCACATCGGGAAGCGCGCGGCCAATGATGACGCTCATCGAGTAGTCGAGATACGACCGGCGCATCTCTTCTTCGATATTGACCGGCAGAATGTTGAGCGCGCCCGGGCTGCCGCCTTCGCCGGGTGGTGGAGTCAATGGGAGTTCGGGGTTTTGCGGATCATCAGGCATGAAATCAGCTCCTAGCTTTTAGCTGCTAGCACTTTGCTTGAGACTGTGTAAATAATTGCAATATAAGGCACTTACTCTGATAGTGGATCGGATTTATTGTAGCACGATTTGGGGTCGCAATGGTGTTGTTCGAGGCACCATTCCATATTGACAACGCAAGTCCAAGGCGTAGGATTACTCCCCAAAATGTTGGTTAGGTTCCTCCGCATTTATGCAAGTTCGCCCACCATGTGCTCAACTAAAACCCTATGTGCGCGTTTTTGCGCAACATGCCCGTGGCACTGATGAGCCGGTCATCATTGAACCTGTCCCTGCTCAATTAGAGCCGATTATCGAATTTGATTTCGGCACGCCGACCGAGATTTGGCACCCTAACGGCCACGTTCAATATGTCAAAGATATTTCTGTTGCCGGATCACAAACTCGCTTCGCAGCGCATATGCACTTGCGGGGCGGACTTGAGGCCTTTGGAATTTTTTTTCATCCAGCTGGATTTTCCCAGCTGTTTCATGTGCCGATGTCAGAATTAACGAATTGTGTCGGCGACATTAATGCGCTCATCAAACCGTCCCTGCGAAGTCTGCGAGAACGCCTGGGTGAGAGTACCTCATTTGAGAAACGCGTTTTGATTGTCGAAGCATTTCTTCTCGACCGCGCCCGCCGGGCACTTAACTTTGATGAAATTAGTTTCGCCGTTAATCACATTTTTCAGAACCGTGGTGCGGTGCGCATTGGCAAACTGGCCGGCAACAGCTCGTCGGGCTTGCGCCACTTTCAAAGAAAATTCTCGCAGGCAACAGGAGCGACGCCGAAAACATTTGCACGCGTAGCGCGGTTTCAAGGCGCGCTCGACGCTAAGCTGGCACAGTCCAATCGCTTGTGGCTCGACATCGCGCATGACCTTGGCTATCACGACCAAATGCACATGATTCATGACTTCGAAAAGCTGGGGCGAGGTACACCGACGGCGCTAATTTCACAAATCGGCGACCAGCGCCCTGCGGCGTTAGTTGCCGGTGAAGATACGAAATGATGGCGGTTCGCCATGCTTCGAACAGTTTGTGATTCTGTTGTTGGCGTCCAACCTGCTTCGTTTGCCGAGAAAGATGTAAAAATCTGACTTATGTCGCATTTTTACTAGGCGCTCCCGAATGACCTGATGCATAGATATCCTCAAGGTGAGTGGTGGGCATGAGGAATACAAACCTAGACAACAAAGGGCGCATACGGCGAAGAATTGTGTCTAGCATCGCTGTCGCGTTGTTCGGGGCAGCTATGTTTGGTTGTGGTGGCGGTTCGATGCCGGGGCAGCCCGCAGCTCCCGCCGTGATGCTTTCAACAAACAGTCTGGCATTTCCAGATGAGGGCCCCGGCGGCGTAAGCCCAACACAAGCCGTGGCGGTCCGCAATTCCGGCACGGCGCCACTACAAATTACTGCCATCAAGGTCGGAGCGGATTTCCAGGAAATTGACGATTGCGGGTCGCCGCTGCCAGTTGGATCGCAGTGCGTGATCAACATAACATTCGTCCCCACCGTCACCGGCAATCTACAGGAGACGGTTACCGTCACAGACAACGCACCCGGTAGTCCGCACAATATCTCGCTAAGCGGAAACGGCATTGCCTCTCCACCGGGGCCACCCACGCTAACCGGATACTGCGTAGGGATAATCCAGGTGCTCGGAAACAAGTGTGCTCTGGTGAAAGATGAAGTCTCGTGTCCAGTTGGAAGGCCGCAGTACAGCCAGGGTTTGTTAGCTTCTCTTGCCTCCCTCCCCCAGCTCCGCAGTTCGTGGACGGCACCACATCCTGTCAGGGGAAGACTGCCACCTTTCCCGCGCCAGGCCTTACAGTGCGGGGTCTCTGCGCTGTGGCGCGTTAACTTGGACGGCGCCACGGGGAGCAGACGCGTAACAGACCTATGCTGATTTAGAGCAAGTTATTGCCCCTTTCACAAACTCCTCCATCACTGCCTTGCGTATAATGTCCGGCGGCAGCATACCCTGGGACAAAATGAAATCGTGGAATTTTTGCTGATTAACTTTTGGGCCGAGCGCAGCTTCCACATCTTTGCGTAATGCGATCAATTTTGTGTATCCGTAGAAGTAGCTGTTGGCCTGGCCGGGCATGCGGTAGGTGTAGCGCTCGACCTAAAACTGGCACACCGTCATCGTACATGGCTCGAAATCGCACACACGTTTGGCTGCCACGACCAAATGCACATGATCCACGACTTCGAGAAATCGGGGCGGGGCACACCGTCAATGTTGATTGCACGAATCGGTGACCAGCGACCCCCCTCGCGAATTCCTGAGGAAACTGCAACCTCAAAATTTGTTTTTTCATGAGAATCTTATGCCGACACTCCAAAGCGCCCAACCCTGTTTGCGATTACAACCGTATGTGCGTGCCTACGCGCAACGTCAATTCGAAAAAAACGATCCGATAGCAAGCATGATCGTTCCAGCACAACTGGAAGAGGTGCTGAATTTTGAACTCGGAGTGCTGCCAGAATTGAATCACCGGACTTGTAAGGTATCGGATGTAGTGTGGATTGGCGGTGCGCAAACCTCATTCCCCGGTGATATGCAGGTTCTTCCAGGTAATTTGTCGTTCGCGATATTTTTCCAACCTGGCGGGTGGTCGAAATTATTTGCGGTTCCCATGCGCGAAATCACAAACCGCCTTTACGATGCCCCGCTTGTAGTTGGCGCATGCATGCGCAATCTGTGGAATCGATTAGGAGAATGTTCTTCTTTTCAACAACGAGTTGCAATTGTTGAAAAAGTTTTAGTGGACCGTGCTTCGCGCTCCGTCCCTTATGATGGCGTCACCTCGGCAGCGACTTATATCTTCAATCGACGCGGTATCGTCAATCTTCCAGAACTGGCCCAAAGGGCTGGTACCGGATTGCGGCAGTTTGAAAGAAAATTTTGGCGCGAGACAGGGTCCACTCCAAAAGTCTTTGCACGAGTGGCGCGGTTTCAAGCCGCCCTTGATGCCAAACTGGCAGCGCCCAAACGGGCATGGCTGGATATCGCCCATTCTTTTGGGTATTACGACCAGATGCATATGATCCACGATTTTGAAATTCTTGCCCATAACACCCCAACACAATTGATCTCCGTGCTCGGAGATGTGCGCCCTCCGGCCCTCGCGGATGGGGAGATGTAAAAAAAGTGTTGATGTCGCTTTTTTACTATGTTTGGAATCGCTATTCGATGCATAGAAGATAGTGAGGAGTAACCCATGAGTCTAAGGAAAACATGGCGGGGGAGACTGTGGCCCTTGAACCAAGCAAGCTTTTTGATGCTCACGGGACTTCTACTGGCAAGCTGTGGCGGAGGAATGAGTAATCTACCTCCAGCACGCCACTTGACTTCGCTGGCAATTGATCCGCCCGATGCCGAAGCAGTCGCAGGTGAAACCGCACCCTTTGATGCGATCGGGACTTTTGATCAGGCGCCTACGACTGTTGACAGCGTATCCGCGCAATGGTCTTCCGCGGACACAACAATTGTCACCGTTGATCCTAATGGAGTCGCCACCTGCGTGACGGCAGGCGGTCCGATAACGATTACTGCGTCTGTGTCCGCCAATGGGAATGACCTGCATTCCACCAGCAAACTCACCTGCACTGCCGCAGCTCCTCCCCCTACAGGGACTGGTCATTGTGTCTACAAATTATTTGGCGGTAGCACACGTGTTGGACTGCAACTGACTGGTTATTGTTCGGGGGAAAGGGATAACGCCTGTCACGTTTCACTTTCCGGCGGCGCATGCCCTACAGGACACCCGCCTATTGCTGCGGGCCAAAGTACGTGTAATAACAGCATTGATCTCGGAAGGGCCTGTAATCCGTAAGCACATGCAGCGTTGTACGGTCTGTGAATTAAGCGCCCCTATTTTCTTTACCACGCAATGGAACGAAATGGGTGAAGGCAATCACATGTTGCGGACGGTGGACGACGGGACCAGCTATGGTGATGCTATCGCAAACATGCTGACCGCTCCCTAGGCTGATATCTCAATATCACTCTGCGATCAGCGCTGTCCATTGACTTGTTTTACAAAACTTATCCAATAGCCAAAGAATGTGCTACCGTCTCTCCGCCGCGTTCACAAAGTCTTTTTACGGTCGCTCGTTGAGGTGGTGCATATGCCTTGGTCGCAAGTTTATGACCCGACGGGTAGATGGTGGGTCTCAACTTTACTGGCATCACTCCCCGTAGTTGTGTTGCTGGGGACCCTAGCCTTCCTTCGCATCAAGGCGCATTGGGCGGCGTTGCTGGGACTTGCCGCCTCACTTCTGATTGCTATTGCGCTCTTTGGCATGCCTGCAAAAATGGCTTTCATGGCGGCCAGTTACGGGGCAGCCTACGGACTTCTGCCGATTGGCTGGATCATTCTGAATGTCATTTTTCTTTATCACATGACCACGGAAACTGGGCGATTCAAAGTGTTGCAGGAAAGCCTGGTCACGATTACGCAAGACCGGCGCCTGCAACTGATTTTGATTGCGTTTTCCTTCGGCGCTTTTTTCGAGGGAGCTGCGGGGTTCGGTACACCTGTCGCAGTGACGGCGGCAATTCTTATTGGTCTCGGCTTTCGCCCCTTGCAAGCATCTGGACTTTCTTTGATTGCCAATACTGCGCCTGTTGCGTTTGGCGCATTGGGAACACCGCTTATCACCTTGCAGGCGGTCACTGGGTTGGATTTGCGGGAACTCAGCGCAATGGCCGGCCGCATTCTGCCATTTTTTTCGGCGCTAGTACCTTTTTGGCTGGTATGGGCATTTGCGGGTTTTTCCGCCATGGTGGAAGTTTGGCCGGCAGTGTTGGTTGCCGGAGTTTTCTTTGCTGTCCCACAATTTCTGATTTCAAATTTTCATGGGCCGTGGCTGGTGGACATTGTTTCGGCCATGAGCTCGATGGCTGCACTGACAGTGTTCCTGCTGAAGTGGCGCCCTAAACACATCTGGGACCTCGAGGGACGCTCTGCGTCCAGTGAAGCCCGCGGCCGCCATGGTCATAGCGCTGGTGAAGTAGTCCGCGCCTGGGTACCCTGGATCATTCTCAGCGTGATCGTGTTTGTGTGGGGTCTGCCACAGGTGAAAATGAGTATGGACAAGATTTCGGCGATCCGCGTTCCGGTCCCAGGGCTGCACAATCTGGTGCAGCGCATGCCCCCGGTGGTCGCGTCACCTACTCGAGAACCTGCTTTGTATCTGTTCAACTGGCTTTCCGCGGTTGGCTCTGGAATTCTGATCGCGGCCGTTATCTCTGGCGTGGCGATGGGGTGCAGCTTACGCATCATGGTCCGCAGTTATTGGAAAACGATTGTCAGGTTGCGCTTCTCGCTACTCACCATCGCGGCCATGATGGCGCTGGGGTTTGTGACCCGTTATGCAGGAGTTGATGCCACTCTGGGGCTGGCGTTCGCCCGCACCGGAGCGCTGTATCCGCTATTTGGAACATTGCTTGGCTGGCTGGGCGTCGCTTTGACTGGTTCGGACACTTCATCGAATGTGCTGTTCGGCAGCTTGCAAGTAATTTCCGCCAAGCAGGTAGGAGTGTCTCCGACACTTATGGCAGCAGCCAACAGTTGCGGAGGAGTCATGGGCAAGATGATTGATGCCCAAAGTATTGTTGTGGCCAGTACAGCCACCGAATGGTACGGCCACGAAGGAGAAATTCTGCGATACGTCTTTTTTCACAGCATGGCGTTAGCCGTGCTTGTAGGAGTGCTGGTGCTCCTACAAGCATATGTCTATCCGTTTACGCGATTCGTAGTGCACTAGTATCGCGCCTATCGAATCGACTGGAAGTTTAGGATGACCTGCAAGACATTTCCTAGAACTCCATACGAACCGTTGGATTCGTACCCATACTGATATTGCTGGTTGAATCCGTCGTCGTATCCGCGCTGAAATCCCTGGCGGAAATAATACTGGTAGTCATCCGGCGACAGGTAGTAGCCATCGTAGCCGTAGAGCGCGTCCTGGTAGGCGTAACTGCCTTGATAGTCGCCGTGCCAGTTGTCTTCACGGTCGGCCTGGCCGGCGTTGAATCCTTCCTGATAGCCGCTGTTCACAGCCTGCCGCAGTAAGTCAGCGCCGTATTGATTGACCTCGTAGTAAGACCCGCCGCGATTGTAGCGATAGACCGGAGCTGTATAGAAGTATGGGTCGTTGTTGAAGTCATGGCGCTGCTGCTGGATGCGTATCTGCTGTTCACGGAGGTGTTCCACATATTGCTGCTGGAAGCGATACTGCGACATGCGTTTCTGCTGTTGCAACTCAAAAGACTGTTGCTGCATGACCTGCTGTTGTTGTGACAATTCCTGGCGGTACTGCTGTATGCGTTGCTGCTGCTGCTGAATCAACTCTTGCTGGCGTTGTTGGGAGACGCGCTCTTGACGGACGCGCTCCTGTTGCTGTTGCCATTGCTGTTGGGCCAATTGTTGGCGTTGACGCTGTTCCTGTTCGCTGATTTGCTGGCGTTGCTGTTGGGCGCGTTGTTGCTGTTCTCGCTGCTGCTGTGCTTGTTGTTGAGCTTGTTCCTGTTGTTCTTTTTGGCGCTGTTGTTGCGTTTGCTGTTGTTGGCGGGCCTGTTCATCACGCTGCTGGTCTGCTCGTTGCTGTTGCGCTTGTTGATCTTTAAGGCGCTGCTGTTCCTGCGTATGCTCTTGCTGTTGTTGTGATTGCTCTGCCTGGCGTTGCTGTTCGGCTTTTTGCTGCTGGGCCTGTTTTTGTTGCTGTTCTACTTGTTCCTTCTGGCGGTCCTGCTGGGCGCGCTGCTGTTGCTGACGGTTCTGTTCTGCCTGTTGCTGCTGACGATTTTGTTCTGCCTGCTGTTGCGCAGCCCTCTGCTTTTGTTCTTCTTGTGCTTGCTGATTCTGCCGTTCTTGCTGGGCACGTTCCTGTTGCTGCCGGTTCTGCTGGTCCGCTTTTTGTTGCTGCTGGCGTTGTTGGTCCGCACGTTCTTGCTGCTGGCGGTTTTTTTCTTCTTGCTGTTGTTGCGCTTGTTGTTTTTGTTGTTCTTGTTGCTGCTGTTGCTGGCGATTCTGCTGGTCCTGCCGTTGCTGCTGGGGTTGTTCTTTCTGGCGATCTTGTGGGGCGCGGTCCTGATCTGGCCGTTTATCTTCGGGCTTGGGTTTGTCCTGCTTGTCCTTTTCTGATGGAGGATGTTTTTCGTCCTGCTGATCTGGTTGTTGCGAATAGGCGGGAAGCGCCAGTCCCAAAATTCCAACTATAAAAGACAATGTGACAGCACGGACGAGTTTCATATTCATTCTCCTCGCCCCATTGGATGCGGATTTCGATTACATAACTTTGCAATCGCCTACAGGGTTTGCCTTAGCCGGGGACAGGATCAACAGTGAGAGAGAGATAAAAAAGACGGGATGTTTAAGGCTTGATGCCTACATACACATCCACCTGGGAATTTTGCGGATCGGTTGCGCGCTGGTCGTAAATTTCGAAATCAGTTTTGTAGCTGCGGTTTGCGTCGGTCGAGGTCCAGATACGCTTCCAGACTTCAGGTACTACTTTGTAGGCTGGCCCTTTTTCTGAAGTGAATTTTGCGTAACGACCGTCCGGGATTTTCACAGCGACCATTCCCGCGGGGATTTCTTTGCCGGAGGTCACTTTGGCCCCGAGGATGAAGGTGTAGTCTCCGTCTTTGTCGCTGGAGTAGTCAGTGTATACGGCGATGATGTTTGGGCCGGCTTTGTTGGGGATTTTGTCCAGGAATTTTTCCTGCGACAGGCGTTGCCAGGTTTTACCGATTTGACCATCTGGGGTCACTTCTTTTGCGTTGTTGGTGCGGACGGATACACCGATTACAGTGAAGCCTTGGAAGTGGTCGATGATTTTTGGGGGCATGGGGTCTGCTCCGAAGAATAGAAGTGCGATGGCGATTGCGAATTTGAGCATTGATCCGCCTAGTGCCGTCCCGGAGGGACTCAGTCTTTTGTTTTGCTTTCCCCGGACTTTCGTCCGCGGCTATCACATGCCGCCGCTGAAGCGGCTGGTTTTATTTTTTGGACTATTGAAATCGTTTGTTCACGTCCGGCTGTATTGGTTTCTCTTTTTATCTTCGTGACGTTCGAGCCCCAGCTTAATCAGACGTTCGATCAGCTGGGAGTATCCTATCCCCGTTGCTGCCCACAGTTTCGGGTACATGCTGATTGAAGTGAATCCTGGCATGGTGTTGATCTCGTTTAAATAAATTTTGCGGGACTTGGGGTCCATCAGGAAATCTACGCGGGCCAGGCCGGAACAATCTACTGCTTGAAACGCCGCGATGGCCAGCTGTTGAACTTTTTTGGTTTCAGATTTGCTGAGTTTAGCGGGAATAATTGGCACGGAGCCTTCGTCTACATATTTGGCGTCGTAGTCGTAGAACTCTTTGCAGGGGACGATCTCGCCGGGGACAGAGGCTTCGGGCTTGTCGTTGCCTAGCACTGCAACTTCAATCTCTCGTGCTTTGTTTTTCTTTCCGCCCACGCCTTCTTCGATGACAATTTTGCGGTCGTACCTGGCAGCTTCTTCGATGGCTGGGCCTAGTTCTTTGCGGTCGTGGGCCTTGGAAATTCCAACCGACGAACCCAGGTTCGCCGGCTTCACGAAGACTGGATATTTCAGTTTGCTTTCTACTAATTTTTGCACTTTTTTCGGTTCGGATTCCCAGTGGCTGCGCAGGATGGTCACGTGCTTCACGATCGCAAGGGCTGCGGTTTTGAATAAAGATTTCATGATGTCTTTATCCATGCCGGCAGCGGAGCCCAGCACTCCTGCGCCTACGTAGGGAATGTCCGCCAGCTCCAGTAAGCCCTGGATGGTGCCGTCTTCACCGAATGTTCCGTGCAGAACGGGGAAAATTACGTCCACGTTGATAGCGCGATCTGTGGTGCGGCGGGTGGGCGAATCAGTTTGAAACGGAGTTAGCGCTGTGCCTGAGGTGTGCGGCTCGGGCGGGACTACTACTGATTCTCCGTTTTGTAAGACCGCTGCCGCTGAAGTGGCTTCGGGGTCGCCGGCACGCAGTGGGCGGGCCTCCAACGGTTTGCCTTGCAGCAGACGTTCCGCGTCACTGGCGCTGACCCAACGGCCATCTTTTGTGATGCCGATGGGCACGACTTCATATTTGTTTTTATCAATCGCGTTAAGGACCGATGCTGCGGACAGCAATGACACTTCGTGCTCGCCGCTGCGTCCACCGAATAGGATGCCGACTCGTAGTTTTGCCATGAATTATCAGTCTGGCCGGAGACTGAGACCGGAGTCAATGCCTGGTAGGAGAAAATAAAGAGACACTTACCATTCGCGATAACGTTCCAGTACTGGTGCCGTCCCCAGGGGGACTCGATTTCTTGTCAGCTTTCCCCGGACTTACGTCCGGGGCTATCGCATGCCGCCGCTGAAGCGGCTGGTTTCTGCTGGAGGACTCGACCTCCATCCCGGGCATCCACTGGTTACCGGGGAAATATGGGATTCATGCGGTGGTTACAGGATTTTCTTGCCAAATGCCGAAAGTGCTAGTTCTACTGCCAGATCAGCGGTTCGATTATGTTCGTCTATTACTGGATTTACTTCCACAATTTCAAAACTCAGCATGCCAGCGTGGTCGGCGATGATTTCCATGGCGAGGTGGGCTTCGCGATAGGTTGCGCCGCCGCGGACTGGAGTGCCTACGCCGGGGGCGTCTTCTGGGTCGACCCAATCCATATCGAGGGAAACGTGATAGCCGGCGGTACCGTCTCCAGCGATGCGGACTGCGGTTTCCATTACGTTGCGCATACCTCGCTCATCAATGTCACGCATGGTGAAAACGTGGATGCCGGAACGGCGGACGTTTTCTCTTTCGATGGCGTCAATGTCGCGGACGCCTACCAGCACACAGTTGTCGGGGCTCACTTTGGGTGAGAAATTCAGGATGTTGGCCAGTTCGGCTGGACCAAGTCCCATGATGGCCGCCAGCGGCATGCCATGGACATTTCCGCTGGGGGAGCTTTCCGGAGTGTTGATGTCGGTGTGAGCGTCAATCCAGATCAGGCCGATTTTTTTATTTTGGCGGCGGAAAAATTCTGCGACGCCGGAAACTGTGCCTGCGCCTACGGAGTGGTCGCCGCCGAGGACTAACGGGACGATGCCTGCTTCGAGTGCTTTGATTACCAAGTCTGCTTGCTTGGTACAGGTGGCGGTGATTTCTTTTAAATATTTGGCATGTGGGTCGCCTTCTTTTTTCTGCTCAGGGATGGCGACGACTACGTTGCCTCCGTCTTCTACAACGTGGCCTAGTTCTTCCAGGCGCATTTCGAGTCCGGCGACGCGGACTGCGGATGGGCCCATGTCTACGCCGCGGCGGGATTGGCCGAGGTCGAGAGGAACACCGATTACGCGAATTTTGCGCGGAGGGATGCCGGTCGAAGCTAGCGGTTTCGGAGACATCGGGTTAGGGATAGAGCCGATTCAACATTCTGGCAAACGGGATGGTTTCGCGCACATGCTCAAGCCCGCAGATCCAGGCTACGGCCCGTTCGATTCCCATACCGAAGCCGCCGTGGGGGACGCTGCCGTACTTGCGCAGATCCAAATACCACTTGAAGGCTTCTTCCGGAAGATTGTGTTCGCGAATGCGCTGGACTAACAATTCGTAGGAAGCCATACGCTGCGAACCACCGATGATTTCTCCGTAACCTTCGGGGGCTAGGACATCCACACACAACGCGAGCTCCGGGCGTTGGGGGTCTGGTTCCATGTAGAACGCTTTTATCTTCGCCGGATAGCGATGGACCATCACCGGTTTTTCAAATTGCGATGACAAATAAGTTTCGTCTGGAGAGCCGAAGTCTCCGCCCCATTCGAATTTGTTTTCTACCGCGCCTTTGGCGTGGCCTTCTTGCAGCATTTTTACGGCATCGTCATATTGCAGGCGTGGGAAGGGAGCTTCGATTTTTTCCAGCTTGGTGACATCGCGCCCGATGACTTGCAGATCAGCGCGGCGCTTTTCCAGGCAACGCTTCACGATGAAGCTGATGAAATGCTCCGCTAATTCCATTAGATCATTCAGGTCGGCGTAGGCAACTTCCGGTTCGACCATCCAGAATTCCGTCAGGTGGCGGCGCGTCTTGGATTTTTCTGCGCGGAAGGTTGGGCCGAAGGAGTAGACCTTTCCCAATGCCATTGCTGTTGATTCGATATAGAGCTGGCCGGACTGCGTCAGGTAGGCCTGCTCGTCGAAGTAATCTACCGGGAATAACGTTGTGGTGCCTTCGCATGCTGCGGGGGTGAGGATGGGCGGATCGGTCAGAACGAAACCGCGCTCGTCGAAGAAGTCGCGAGCGGCCTTGATGATTTCCGCACGCACGCGGAGGATTGAGGCTTGTCTCGCGCTTCGTACCCAGAGGTGGCGGTGTTCCATCAAAAATTCGACGCCGTGCTCTTTGGGCGAAATTGGATAGGGATCGTTCTCAGCGACTTTTTGCACTACCTGGATGTTTGAGACATCGAGTTCATACCCGCCCGGGGCACGCTTATCAGCGCGAACTTTACCTTCGATGATTACGCTTGATTCCTGTGTGAGTCCTTTGATGGTGTCGAAAACTTCAGGTGGGACGGCGGCCTTGGGGACAATCCCCTGGATTAGTCCGCTGCCGTCGCGGAAGATGGGGAACAGCAGCTTGCCGCTTTCGCGCAGGTTGTAGAGCCAGCCGCGGATGGTAACGGACTGGCCTTCGTGCTTGCCGATTTCTGCGATGGAGGTTATGGGTGAGGACATAGAAAATTACTATCGTTATTTACCGCGGCAGTACACTGCTAGCCCAGAAAGCAGATTCCTCGCGCGATAAAGCCGCGCTTCGGAATGACAATTCCTGAAATTTATACGGCTTCCAGCTTCACGAACGTTTGATCAATCTTTTCCAGCGGAATTTTTTCTTCCCCTTCAATTTCCAGCAGTAACGGCGGGGTTTGCGGCGCTGACCGCAGCAATTCCATGGCTTCTTTCCAATTGATGGAGCCGTCTCCCGGCCACAGGTGTGAGTCCTTATCTTTGGCGTTGTCGTGGACGTGGGTTGAGCAAACATGGTTTTTCAGGATTTCGAAATCCTGAAGCACGCCACCCATCAAGTGCGCGTGGCCAAAGTCGAAGCAGACGCCTACGTCCTCCATGTGACTGGTGCGAATGAACTCCACCAACCTGTCGGGTGTTGACAGTTCGTTGGGAATATTTTCCAGCAGGATGCGCACGCCCAGCGGCTTGGCGAAAGCACGGAGGTGTTCGACCGAAGTCATGGCTGCTTCAAACTTATGCTCATCGAAGCTCTCATTACTGACGCCGATGTGCTGGACCAGAAAGCGGAACGGAATCTGCTCCGCAATTTCCAGGGCGCGTTTGATTTCATCCATGGCTTCAATGCGGCTGGCGCGGTCGGTGGAGGCGATGTTGATGGGCGGAGCGCCGGCGCGTCCCCACTCGTAGTCGGCGTAGAGGGGCGAGTGGACCGAGTTCAGCGGGATGCCGCTGCCTTTGAACCAGTCGGCAATTTCGCGCACGTGCTGCTTGCGGTTGGCGTAATCGATGTGCTGCCGGGCGGCGAAAATCTCGATGGCCTGTGCGCCGATTCGGTGCAGCCCGTCGAGAATGCCCGGGTGCAGGCGTTCTTTCACATGAATGTAGGTGGAAACGGCTTTTTGCATGGGATCGTAGGTCAATGTTGAGGCTAGCTTAGGCGGTTCGGAGGAGTCAAATCGGAACAGAGCAACCGAGGACCGCGAACCAATAATAGAGAACTGAGGTTTTCCCTGTTTGAGTGCTTGCGATCAATTATCAGTTGTTAGTTCGCTGTTCCCGGTTCTCAGAAGTTTTATTTGGACTTCACGCTGAAATGGCTGGCAACGCACTGCCAGCGGCTGTCCATGAACATCCAGGTATCGGTGAAGCGGCCGTGTCGTTCCCAAGGTTTGCCTTTGTCTGTTCCTTTTTCGTAATAAGCGCCGGTCACGACGACGGTATTTCCGTGAGCATGGACCACCATATTGCTCGACTGTAGGGCTTCAGGTTGGTAGGACTTGTCGCGGATTGAGGCAACGATCTGAGCTTTGTTGTAAAGGTCCCCTTCTCCTGTGGTCATAACGAAATCGTCAGCCAGGAGCAATTGCACGGCAGCGGCGTCGTTACTCAGTTCGGCCTGGTTCCAGGCATTTTCCATGGCGATGACTTTGGTGGAATCCTGAGCCACGGCAGAAATGGATAGCGCTATCCACAGCCCGAGAACAAATAATTTCAGTCTCATGCCTATTTCCTGTTTTGAATTAAGAACGGGAAAACTGCAAACCCGCATCATCTTAAGCGCAATCGGGTTTGGGGCTACGATTATTTTGAATTTATCCGGGGAATGAGAAAACGGAAAAAAGCTTCGGGATCGGAATCCAGGCATACTTGCGCGTTGGGAGTTCCGGGACCGGGGCGCGTAAACCCTTTTTCATCTACAGAGATGTGCATCGGGGTCACTGGACATAATTTGGGGTCAAGGATATAGGCCAGGGTCATCACATCGAACAACGTCGGAGTTTGGTGTCCCCACTGGTAATAAAGGATGGTGAGCGCATCGGTTAACGGTGTGCCTGCCTGGAATATTAATGGGCGCTTTACTTCATCGAGTTTTAGTTGGGTGGAGTCGAGCGGCATCATGAAGATAGGCACGCCTGAGGCGAACAGCTTTTGCGCTGAAGGAACGTCGTTCTTGATGTTCCACTCCGGCTCCGGCCCACGCGGCGGGGCATAGCCCATGTCACCGTAGCGGCGATA
Source organism: uncultured Acidobacteriaceae bacterium (assembly GCA_963792305.1). Lineage (GTDB taxonomy): Bacteria > Acidobacteriota > Terriglobia > Terriglobales > Acidobacteriaceae > CAWBXL01. Next base: position 15,136 of record CAWBXL010000219.1, read on the forward strand.
GACGGAGCCTCCCATTAAAACTATGCGGCGAAGTTTGCGGAAGGTGTCGGCGTCTTTGTCGATTAGTGCGCCTATGTTTACTAACGGGCCGATTGCTACGAGCGTGATCTGGCCAGGATTGCGGCGGATTTGGTCAAGGATGAAGTCGGTGGAATTGGAATGTGATTTGGCAAAGTGTCCGCCTTCGGCGTAGTGACGCTGGGTGAAGTCGCTCTTAAAGGAGGTTGGTGCGCCGGCAGCTACTGGGATGTCCTGGCGACCGGCTTCGCCCAGGAGGCGGTCAACTAATTTGGCGCGAAGATCGGTGTCGCCGAAGGTTGTCGAAATACCTAAGATTTGCAGCTCTGGGCTGCGGAGGGCCAGGGCAACGGCGAAGGCATCGTCAACATCGTCTCCTATGTCAGTGTCGATGATGATTTTTTCTGGAGATTGGGCGAGGCAGATCGATGTCAGCAGTAAAAGGGCGCAGAGTAAATAGCTAGGTTTGGAGCGGTTCATTTTGTCAGGAAGAGTAAAACACTTTACCGCAGAGGACGCAAAGAAGATCGCGCAGAGGACGCGGAGAAAACCGCAAACCTTATTCGATTTGTACTAAGCCGGCAGTCGTGACCGGTGCAGGATGTTGGGGTGCGCGCCAGGAGTCGAAGATCGAAACTTGATGTACGCAGGACACAGTGCAGTGAGGGGCGCAGGATTTCTCGGTGACGTATTCGCGGCGGATGTCGGCAATCGTGTAGTTTTCCAACGGAGTTCCGGGGTAGCCGCGCTGTTGGGAACAATAGTGAACCAATCCATTTTCGCAGATATAGAGATAACGGGCGCCGGCGCGGCATCGCCATTGATTGGGGCGGCCTTGCGCGATGTTGTCCTGGAAAGCGTTGATGCGCGTGAAGCTGCGCTTTTCCATGGATTTAATTTCGTTGTAGATGCGCCGCTCTTCTTCATTGAGAGGCTGAAGCTGTCCGCTGCCGTCATGAATGATGCCGACGGTCGAGGTAAATCCTAATTCCAGGGCGCGCTTGCTGATGGTCAGGGCATCCTGTGGATTGGGGATTCCACCGCCTACTACCGAGTTGATGTTTACGTGGAAGTCGGCGTATTCGGCGAGCAGTTGTAACTTTTTGTCCAGAACCTTCAGGCTCTTTTTTGAAACATCGTCTGGAATAGCGTTATCAATGGAGATTTGCAGCCACTCCAGGCCCGCGCGGTTCAGGCGTTCGATTCGCTCTGGCACCAGCAGGTAGCCGTTGGTGATCAATCCTGGCACCATGCCGTGTTTACGAATGCGGCGAATTACGTCGTCTAGTTCCGGATGCAGCAGGGGTTCTCCACCGCTGATGGTTACCAGCGATGTACCTAATTCCGCCAGCTTATCAACGCGCTGATACATGGTTTCGATGGGAACCGGCGGCGAGAAATCGTCGAACTCATTGCAATAGGTGCAGGCCAGGTTGCAGCGGCGGACTGGGATGATGTGCGCCAGAAGCGGGTGATCGGTGTCGCCGATGGCACGCAGCATTTTGGCCGCACCGCGCAGGTTGCGGTGTACGGCTTTGATACGGCGGCGCAAAGTTGTCCGGCTGGATGGCATGAATGTCTCTATTTATTACAACATAAATAGGTGATTACGGCAGATGGACGGCAGTATTCGGAGGGTTTCGACGGTCGAATGGAGATTGTACGCAGTCCAAATTATTCGGTGAGTAATTCATGCTCCGCGTTTTGCAGGGCCTGGATGGCTTTGTCCACAGAAGGTTTCTGAATCAAAACATAGTCCGTGTCGTAAGTGGCAATGGTAAAGACGGAAATGCCAGCTTCCGCTAAAGGCTGAATGAACGCATGCAAAATTCCAATTTGTGAGAAAGCGAATGGGCCTTCAATTTTCAGGCATGCCCAGGAGATTTCCGGTTTGTGTTCCTGAGGGACATTTTCTGCGGGGCAGACAATTGATAGCTCATCCGCGGTGCGCGTAATTGAGGTGAATATCCCCTTTGCTGCCCACGAAGGAATTGGATCAGCGGCGGCAAGCCGGCACACAGCGAAGCTGCCGCTGATCACGCGAAATTTCAGTTTGGTCTTCGATTTCACTTAAGTGGTTGGCTCACCTTCACTCTATTCGATCAGTTTGCGCTCACGCAAAATTGCATCTACTTCTGCGTTGCCGGTTGGGGTGTTGCAGTCTTTCATGGGGTCACCAGCTGCGATTAACAGTCTAGCCACTTCGGCGTAGTCTCCGCCGGGTTCGCCGCAGTTCCGCGTTCCATGATGCAACCAGCCTGAGGGCGGCGCGTTATATGACAAGTCCTTGATATCGAGAGCTGCGTGGTGATCGAGCAGCAGCTTGACCAGGTCCGCGTATCCCTTCCAGCAAGCCCAGTGCAAGGCGGTGCCACCGTGTTTTCCGCGGGCGTTGACAGGGAGGCCGGCGGCCAGTAGGCCGCGGACGGCTGCCGTGTTGTGAACGGCTGCGAGATGCGGAACCAGGTGCGCATACTCCGGGAGAGCGCTGATACCCGGTTGAGCAGCGAGTTGTTTTTGATCAGGATGCGTAGAGGCTTCAACGAATTGATCGAGCGCGGATAAATCGGTGTGCGCTCCCCGGGATTTGAGCAATTCCGCCAGCTCTTTTTGCCCTCCGAGAATAGCGAGGGCATACGCCGTGCGTCCGTCTTTTCTCTTGACGTTAACGTCAGCGCCCCGGTCGAGCAGCATGGTGATGATCTTCGCACTTCGCCCCCGCCAAACCGCCCAGTGAAGCGCGGTATCGCCGCCCTGGTTGGGGTCGTTGGGGTCAGCGCCAGCGTCGAGTAAAAGTTGCACTCCTTCGCTGTGTTCATAGTCCAGTATGTGCCTTAGTGCGTTGGCACGATTGGGGTCTGCTCCATGGTGGAGCAGCAACTTCATGCATGCGAGATCGGGATGTTCGGTCGAGTGGTAGAGAGACTCGCCATCATTCGGGTTGGCGTCGGCTTGCAAAAGCACCAGAGCGAGATCAGCGTTGTTGTTCAGGCCCGTGGCGGCATACAGGCAAGAGAGAGGATTGTTTGGTAGATCCTGGAGAAGAAAAGAAGTATTGGAATCGGCCCCATGACGAAGGATGATTCGCGCTGTTTCGACAATTTGTGATGCTCGAGCTGATCTGGCATTCGCGTAGCGAGAAAAGCACGGATAGATGAGTGGTTCACAATTTTGTGGGCCACTCTTGGCATTTGTCAAAGAAGGGGTTTCGGTGAGTACGCGATCTACCTGTTGATGGTCTCCTAAAACCAGGGCCACATAAAATCCTGCGTCAGCAATTTTGGGGTTTGCGGAGAGGATTTCTTCGGCGCGTTTGAAATCCGATGTGGCTGCCTCGATGAAAGCTGCTACCAATCCCTGAAAATTCAGGTTTGATGCGACGATAAATTCTTTGAAGCGCGGCCAGCTCGGAAATCCTTGTTCCCGCGCGATGGTCAGCTGTGCGTCATGCAGGGCAGGTGACGATCCGAGTTTGGGGGAATGAAGGTTGAGGCGTTGTAGCGCGTTGGTGTCTTTTGTGTTGGCTGCTTTCAGCAGGGCTTTGGCTTGTTTGCGATAGTACTCGAGATTCAGGCGGACTACTTCGGAATGGGTTGGCACGATGGCCTCCTTTCAAATTTGCCCATTGTCCGCATAACGGGCTGAAAGAAGGTCCAACGACTGACTAAATTTTGACAGGTGGGAAAATCCCTTTCCGCGGACCGGATGCGCCCTTACGCGCTAAGGGAATTATAGCGGACGGTGGAGAGATTAATAAAGACAAACGAAAAAACCGGGTAGTGGTGCAGTTTGTCGAAATGATTCGTATCAGGGCAGTGCCTTCAGGCCTGCCGCATGACATAGCAGATGATCAGCCTTTAGGCGCCGAGATTGGCATAAAGGCTCGCAACCCTCAGGGGCTAAAGCCCATCTGATTTTGGGGGGAGGCTATATGGCTGAAGCCATATCCTGATACGAAGCTTTTTGTGCAAACTGCACCACTACCGAAAGACCCAACTGAAATGGTTTACTTTTGTGTCCTCCACGGGCCTTCTCTGCGTTTTAAGATTTTGAATTTAAGATTGCACACAAAACCTTAAATCGCGAAGGAAGCGCAGAGAACGCAGAGAAAATCTAGCCTTCTATGGCGCGTCTTAGCGCAGCATGCGCAAGCAGGCGGGTGGAGTCGAGCGTGGGCAGAGGAGACGACTCTGGAGTTACCAGCAGAGGAATTTCTGTGCAGCCCAGGACCACGGCGTCGCAGCCTTCATCTTTCAACGTGCGGATTACTTCGGTGAAATACGCCAGTGAGCGCGGCAGGAATTGGGCATTCACCAGCTCATCGAAAATGATTTGGTTGATCTTCTCGCGCTCTTTTGCGCCGGGTGTGCGGAAGTCCACGCCCTTGGCCTTCAACTTTTCGGGATAGACTTGGCCTTCCATCAGATAGCGCGTACCAAGTACGCCTAACCGTTTGTATCCGCGGCGGACTGCTTCACTTCCGACTTCTTGTGCGATATGCAGCCACGGGCGCGGCGAACGGTGCTCGATAAGATCGAAGGGTTGATGGATCGTGTTGTCGGGGCAAATCAAAAAATCGGCCCCGGCTTTGGCCAGCTTTTCGGCGGAGGAAAGCATTAGCTCGGCTACGCCGGGCCAGTCATTGTTTTCGATGCATTTCATGTACTCGGCCAGGGAGTGATTGTGCATCGAAACTTCGGGATGATCGTGCTTGCCCATCAGGATGGAACCTTCTAGGCTGATGGTGCGGTAGCAGAGAGCGGCGCCCTCGGAACTGCACGCTACTATGCCGATATGTTGGGGCATTCGCTAAACCTTGGCGGACAGGTAACCCCGTCTCAACACGAATTATTGTTGCCTGGCTTGTTCGGCCACTTGCATCAACATTTTATCCAGTTCTTCGCGGGGATAGTATTTTCCTGCCCTAATAACTGCGGCGATTTTACGAGTGTTGCGGATGTCTTGCAGGGGGTTGGCATCGAGAAGAACGAGATCAGCGGAGTGATCTTTTTCTATGGCTCCGTAGGTTTGTTGTTTATTCATGAATATTGCGGGATTGGTGGTGGCGGCCTCCAGAGCTTGGGCTGGGGTGAATCCGGTTTGTACTAGTAGTTCCAGTTCGTCGTGCAGACTGAAGCCGGGGAAGACGTAGGGGTCGGGGCCATCGCTGCCGGCCAGGAATTTCACGCCGGCATTTTGCATGGCTTTTACCAGATTTGGGCCGCGGATGAATTCGTTTTTATAGTCAGCCAGGATTTCGGCCGGGGTTTGCTTTAAGAGTTCTTTGCGGTCCCATTGTTTGCGGATGGAGGCGGGGACGTATTTGAGGCGTGGGTCGGTGTCCCATTTGGTGGCTTCTAAAGTGGATTGGGTTTTAGTCCAGATCAGGGTTGGTACTTGCCAGGTGTTGTTGCTGATGAAAGTGGAAAACAGAGCCGTAGCTTTTTTGGCATCATAGGTTGCGGCGGCTTGCTGGTTGAATATGCGGACTGATTTGCGGTCGCGCATGCTCATGGCTGCCAGGATTTTTTCACGAAGTTCAGTTTCTTGTGAGGAGCATGCCAGCGAGATTCCTGTCAGGTGTTCGATGCTGTACTGGCCCGCGTTGGAGGCTTCTGCTGCGCTGATTGCGTCTGGTACGTGGCCTACGAAATGAATTTGATCTTTCCTCGACTCTTCTGCGATTGCGAAATATGAGTCGCGCGAGAGGCGAGAGAGAATTTTTACGAAGTCCGATCCTTCGTTTGTTACTTTGTCCACGGCGGCGCGGGCGTCTTCCGGGGTTTTTACGGAAATAGTTTGCGCATCGGTTTTGGCATTGATCAGGAATGGGCCGCCAATGAACAGATGCGGACCGAGCAGCTCTCCTTTTTCGATTCTTTCGCGGCGGCTTTTCAATTGCTCGAAGTCTCCGCCCATATCGCGGACTCCGGTGATGCCGTTGGCGATGTAGAGCGGATAGATGAGTTTTTCATCCCACTGCGGGTCGACGAAGGCGCTGTGTACGTGCATGTCCCACAGGCCGGGAACCAGATATTTTCCTGCGCCGGGGACAATGGACGTGTGCAAGATCATGGGGATTGCATCGAAGTCAGCAACCCTGGTGATCACTCCGTCTTTGATGACGACCAGTTGGTGAGGGACGATTTTGCCCTCATGTGGAAGGACTATGTTGACGTCAGTGATGATCAGCGAGTTCGGAGACAGCGCATTATCGGCCCAAAGAAGCGAAGTCAGGAAAAGAAGCAGGAGATATTTCACATCGCAATTAGACTACCGGCGAGCAGAGGCGACATCAAACAAATGCAGGAATTCCAGCTTTTTTTCTGGGGGCAGGAATGATGCCTCGAAGGAGTTGCGGGCCAGTTCACGCAGGTGTTCATCGGTGAAGTTGAAAGCGGCCTGCGCCAGTTGATATTCCTGGGTGAGCGTGCTGCCAAACATGGCTGGATCATCGCTGTTGAGCGTGATCATCAGGCCCTGATCGAAATAATTGCGCACGGGATGGTCGGCCAGGCTGAGGCAGCACCCGGTGCGGAGGTTGCTGGTGATACAGATTTCTATGGGGATTTGCCGCGTGGCCAGTTCTTCCACTAGTTCCGGATCTTGATAAGCCTTGAGTCCATGGCCAATGCGCTCAGCGCGGAGATTTAGAGCTCCCCAGATGGATTCAGGGTTGGTGCTTTCTCCAGCGTGGGCGGTCAGGCGCAGGCCGTGGTCGGCGGCGAAGGCGTAGGCATCGCGGAAGAGTTCCGGCGGACCTTTTTTTTCGTCGCCTCCTATGCCGATGCCCACCACATGGCGGTCGTGGTAGCGCACTGCGCATTCGAATACTTTTTGTGCAGCGTCGGCGCCGAACTGGCGGACGGCGTCGAAGATCCAGAGGAGCGAGATTCCGAAGTCGCGTTCGCCGCGTTCGCGGCCTCGCTCCAAGCCCTCAAAGATGGCGTCGAAATCTTGATTGCGCCAGAGATTTACTCCAACGGCTACGTAAACCTCGGCATGTAGAACTCCCTGCGTCTTCAAATTTTCCATCAGGCGGTAGGTGATCAGTTCGTAGTCTTCGGTAGTTTGCAGGTCTTCCGTCACCGTTTTGAAGGCCATCAGGAAGCTGGGGAAGTCGTCGTAACGGTAGAGTTGCTGAACCTCTTCCAGCGTGCTGCTTTTACCGTGGCGTTTGCGCAGTTCGAGCAAAGTGGAAGGATCGATGGCGCCTTCGAGATGCAGGTGCAACTCGGCCTTGGGAAGGAGACGGATGAAGGAGTTGGGTGTCGAGGCCATCACTTAAATTGTAGATGGGTAGGAAGAATTAAGAAAATGGTTTGATACAGGCGGTTTGCTATATGCGCCCAACCCTCTGTCATTCCGAAGCGCGGTTTTTGCGCGAGGAATCTGCTGTTTGCTGACGGCACTTGTGACGCTGTCAGTGAATAGCAGATTCCTCCTCGGCACTACGTGCCTTGTCGGAATGACAAATTATTCTCGCGTTCTACCCTCGGAGGGATCGGGTGACGTGGCTACGTTCATATCAATGTGTAGTTTTTCTGTAACGCCTGGTGGATAGCAGTTCCGATCTTTGCTGTAGGTAGCGGCGCACTTGTTGGTGATTTTGTCTCGGCGCGGCGACTGGGCGAATTGCCACACATCTACGAACGAAAGACCACTGGATGTGGGCGCAAAAGGTTGTTTGGGAACGCTGCATCCCGGAGATGGCGGGCAAGCATCATTGCTGATCCAATAGCTTAAATTTCTGTCTCCTGCATTTTTGCGAATATCTTCTGCGGTAATGACCGATTCGCCTGAGTCTTCTTTGGCGGAAATTCCAGAGCAATAAATCCCGGGGCGAAATCCAGCGTCGATGACGGCGTCGATCCAGGCATGCAAAAAGACGCGCTGTTCCTCTAACATGCGTCCACCTTCTTCCTGATCGAGAAAGATGATGGTGCCGAAGCGGAAGCCTTCGCGACGTGCAGCCGCGACCGCTGCCGCACCTTCGGAGGCGCCTAGTTTTTTGGCATCACCGGCTGCTTTGATTTCTTTGTAGGTGTGGCCATTGAAGACGACTAGAAATCCAAAGCCTGTTGCCTGAAGAATTTTGCGCTTTCCAGCCCAGGTGTTATGAGATGCTCCCGGCGGGTTGTTGAGCCAATAGCCTACGAAAGCGAACGTTTGATGCAGGGCTTTTAAATTTGCGTCGCCGGGATATTCGTTACGGTCAAAGCCGAAATGTGCGGACTGGGCAGGCGAGGTTGGGGCCAATATTAAGATAGTGAAAATAACCGGAATGACTGCGCGTTTCACAATTGGGATCTACTTATTCGGAATGGCCGAGCATGTGCGCATATTCGCTGTGACGGCGGCTAACGTGCATTGAGAATTTCCGCAGCTAATTGCACATTATGTTTTTGGGTTCGGCGTACTATCGAAAATAATCCAATTGAAGCCAGAAAAAATGGACCTGTCCAGACCACAAAAAAGAAACTGCCGAGGGTCGGTCTTAGTGTTTCGAACAGGATCACGTAGAGGAGACTGAAGCCCAGATTAATGGCTGCCCAGCCCCATCTTTTAAGATAAAGCTGGTGCGCGCCCAGAAAGCCCAGAAAAAAACAAAGCAGCCAGGCTACGCCGTGACTTTTATGCTTCAAGCTATATAAATGCTGTTGTTGCTGATCCATAGTGGCGATGCTGTTCTTCTCTGAGGCAAGCAGATCTTTAAATCGTTGATCGCTAAACTCACTCCAAAAGCATCCCCACGAAAAGAAGAAGACCATGCCGAGTTCTAGCCAGCCAAAAAAACGTATCCATGTGATGACTGTCAGGCCAGTCATCAGTCCTCCGCAGAGGACGACTGAGATCAACGGGAACCATGGAACGAACGGCACACGGAAGGCACGTGGGCGATCAGGCTGCCTGCGGCGAAGAAAGATCACACCGAGTGAGACCAGCACGAAGGCGAACAAAGTTCCAATATTTGATAAATCCGCCGCGTCCCCGATGTCCACAAAACCTGCGGGCAGGCCGACGGCGAAACACGCAATCCAAGTCGACCAATGCGGCGTCTTAAATTTAGGGTGCACCTTTGAGAAAAATTTTGGCAGCAGGCCGTCGCGCGACATCGCGTACCAGATGCGTGCTTGACCATACTGGAAGACCAAGAGCGATGAGATCATTCCCGTCAGCGCGCCGACCACAATTACTGTGCGGAAGAATGGATGCGCACCCAAGTACTGAAGTGCGTATGCAACCGGGGCTTCAGCTGCTTTGCCTTCGGCAAATACCGTGTACTTCATCATGCCGAGAAGGACTACGGCCACGCCGACGTACAAGACTGTGCAAATGATCAGTGAGGCGATAATTCCGAACGGCAGATCGCGCTGTGGCTTTCCGCATTCTTCTGCTGCCGTGGAGACGGAATCGAATCCTATATAGGTGAAGAAGACGATGGCACCGCCGGTCACGATTCCGGCGAATCCTGAGGGAGCGAAAGGCGTCCAGTTCGATTTATTGACCAGCATTCCGCCTACGATCAGGAAGGTGATAATTGCACCGATTTTCACGATGACCATGATGTTATTGGCGTTCGCGGATTCTTTAATGCCGCGCACCAATAACAAGGTCAAAATAAAAACGATCAAAAATGCGGGGACATTAAAATAGGCTCCGGTCCAATGGCCACCAGCGCGCACAGGACTAGCCCATTTGTCCGATAACTCAATGCCAAAGGCAGCTAATTGCGCTTTGGCATAGCCGCTAAAGCCGACTGCGACCGCAATGTTGCTAACTACGTACTCGAGGATCAAATCCCAGCCGATGATCCAAGCGAAAATTTCTCCCAGGGTAGCGTAAGAGTATGTGTAGGCGCTGCCGGCGATGGGAATCATTGAAGCCAGTTCTGCGTAACACAATCCGGCGAAGCTACAGGCGATTGCGACCAGGAGGAATGAGATGGCTATTGAAGGTCCGGCGGCGGGACGGCCATGCATCAATGCGCCGGCAGTGCTTCCGGTGCGCAGGAAGTTCACTAAAAGATCGAGCACCTGCGCGTGCAGAATGGATGGCGCTTCGAAGTGTTCGCCAGCGGCAGCGGTGCCCGTGAGCACGAAGATGCCGGAGCCGATGATGGCTCCGATGCCTAATGCAGTGAGCGACCAGGGGCCAAGGGTTTTTTTAAGCTGATGCTCGGGGCGCTCCGAATCGGAAATCAGCTTGTCAATGGATTTGCAGCGTAACAGCTGATTGGTGGCCAGTGGAGTGCTCCCCTGATGCTTGGTTGGTGAGGACAGGCGGGGCATAGCCCCGCCTCCACACGTTATCTCTTAGCTGTGCCGCGTACCAGTTTCTTTACTTTGCTCTTCTTGGAACCGCGCGCGTAATCGCGCGGCTTGAGCGGTTTTTCAGTGGCGCGCTTTTTGCGGGCGGCACGTTTGGATTTTTTGCGGTCTTCTTTGCTTAGCTTCTTTGTGTTTGCCATGAGTACTGTGAATGTCCTCTTCTGTGTTTTATGGATTACTGCGAAATCTGTGCTTCGGCACTCGCCGTTCTTTGCCGTGATGCCCTAATCTTCAATCGTGACTTGAGGTCGAGATAAATTGCCAACACCGCACCGGTCATCAAGCTGCCGAAAAAGCCTAACTTCCAACTACCCAACGTAACATATAAGAGCGCACCGATTGGTATACCGAGGAACGCGAACAGCACCAGCAACACTGGGTAAGCCATCCATGAACCACGCGTCCGGTTTTGTTGCTCTTTGTAAGTCAGGTGTTACCACTCGACAAAACCTGTCTTATAAACCCTGCTGCAGACGCATACGCGCGTCTCCGGTCCTATAGAACGTCCCCCATGGCTCCCTGCGTTGCGGAGCATGAACCTGGTCAGGTCCCGGCCGCAGTTATCACATACATAACTCTGCGCCCACTCAGGAAACTTGCTTACCGGCAACTGGGACGAACTTAATTTAAGCAGGTTCCAGCTGTGCATACTTCTCTACCAGCTTCTTCAGCCCGAATCTGGGGAATTGTACCGTAATCTTGGAGTCTTCGCCTTCTCCCTCACGCTGGAAGACCATGCCTTCCCCGTATTTAGGATGGCGGACTTTCTGTCCGGGGCGGAATCCTTTTTGGCCTTTCGGCTCATCTGGCTGGATTTTGGGGACGCTGAACTTTTTACCGCGCGAGGCGAAGAACTCGGCGATGTTGTCGATTGAATTGTAGTTTTTACCGGAATATTGTGGCGGCCTGGGAATTGTTTTTTTTACCTGGGACTGCCAACTGGCGCTCTGGTCTTCGTCCTCGTAGGCGTAATGGGTCTCGAGTGGTCTTGCCGGCGCCCGGCGCGAGGTACCTAATTCTTCGAATAATGGCGCTGGAACTTCTTCCAGAAAACGGGATGGCACACTGGCCTCGGGCATATCGGTGCCGTAGCGGCGGCGGTAAACCGCGCGGGTCATGACTAGCGTATCCATGGCACGGGTCATGCCTACGTAGCAGAGACGGCGCTCTTCTTCTATGTCGTCGGGATGCAGGAACGTTCGTGAGTGCGGGAACAGGCCTTCTTCCAGGCCACAGAGGAAAACCAGCGGGAACTCCAGGCCTTTGGCGGCATGAAGGGTCATCAGCGTGATTTGAGAACGCTCGTCGTAGGCATCGGTGTCAGCTACCAGGGCGGCGTGGTCCAGGAATTGGTCTAACGTTTCGCCGCGGTCGCGCGCGTCCATGGCGGCGTTGACTAGCTCGCGGAGGTTTTCTACCCGGGAGAAAGCTTCTGGTGTGTCTTCTGCCTCCAGTTGCTTGATGTAGCCAGTGCGGTCAATTAGAAATTTTAGGATTTCAGCGGTGTTGGCGGCTTCGCCTTCGCTGCGGAACGGAGCGGGTCCGGCGGGAGTCGCTTCTGCTGCTTGTTCCTGGGTCGCGGTTGGAAACTCTACGCTGTCTTGCTCTCCGAAGTCGAAGGAGAAATTTCCTGGGGAGAAGTCTGTGTCGTCGATACTTTCGTCTTCGCTTGGCGGAAGGACTTCGTCCTGCTGGTGGGCCGAGGGAGGCTCCGCGCTCACAATGGCTGATTGCTCAAGTTGATCTTGAAACTTTCCTAACAACATGGCACGGGCATCTTCAATTAATTTCTGGAAAGTTTTTAGTGCTGCCAGAGCCCTTGGCGGCAGGAGTTGACGGCGTATGGCTTCGCCTACTGCTCCCCAGAGAGATAGGCCAGTTTCCAGAGCGAGGCGTTCCAGCGTTTCAATTGTCGTTTTGCCGATGCCGCGCACTGGGGTGTTGATTACACGCAGCAGGGAGATTGAGTCGTCGGGATTCTGAACTACTTTTAAATATGAAATTAAATCTTTGATCTCTGCGCGTTCGTAAAACGAAAAGCCGCCGACCACCGAATATTTCAGCTGGTAGCGGCGCATGGCTTCTTCAAACAGACGGGACTGCGAGTTAGTGCGATATAGGACGGCGACCTTAGCGTCGTCGCTTTCGGCTTCGCGGAGATAGCGCGAGATACGGTCAGCCACAAAGAGCGCTTCGTTTTCTCCGTCAGGAGCTTCGTAGTAGCCGATTTTGCCGCCGCCCTGGCGGTCGGTCCAGAGATTTTTTCCTTTGCGCCGGACGTTGTTGGAGACGACTGCTGAAGCACCTTGCAAGATGGTTTGCGTGGAGCGGTAGTTTTGTTCCAGACGAATAATTTTGGCTTCGGGGAAATCTTTTTCGAACTCGAGAATATTGCGGATGTCAGCGCCGCGCCAGGAATAAATGGACTGGTCCTCATCTCCGACCGCGCAAACGTTGTGCTTATCGCCAGCCAACATGCGCATGAGTTCATACTGCGGGCGGTTGGTGTCCTGATATTCATCAATCAGGATGTACTGGTAGCGGCGGTTGTAGTAGTCGCGGACGTCAGAGCTTGATTTCAGCAAGCGCGCGGTTTCCAGGAGCAGGTCGTCGAAGTCCAGCGCGTTGGCTTTGCTGAGTTCTTTTCGATACTCCTCGTAGATATGCGCGACGCGCTCGGTCTTGGGGTCTCCCGACTGCAAATAAACTTCCTGTGGATCAAGCATGTGGTTCTTGGCGTGGGAGATGTGGCCAAGGACCGCCCGCGGAGTCATTTCCTTATCGTCCAAGCCCAGGCGACGCATGATGCTTTTAATCAGCGATTGCTGGTCAGCATCGTCGTAGATAACGAAATTTTTGGTGTGGCCGATAGGCGGTTGGCCGGGGACGGCGGATGGGATGCGCATGGCTTCGATATCTTTGCGCAGGACCCTTACGCAGAATGAGTGAAAAGTTGAAATTACCGGTTTGGCGATAGACAGGCCGCCAACAATCTTATCGACGCGCTCGACCATCTCCGCCGCCGCCTTGTTGGTGAAGGTCATGGCGAGGATGGATTCCGGCATCACGCCGTGATTCTCGATCAGGTGAGCGATGCGGTAGGTGATGACGCGGGTCTTCCCGCTGCCTGCTCCAGCGAGGATCAGCACAGGGCCGTCGGTGGTTTCAACGGCTTCGCGCTGCTGCGGATTCAGTTTGTCGAGGAAAGACAATGCGAGAACGGCTCCGGACGCCTATTTACGATTTTACAGGGATTCATGGAATCGTTGCGGATAGGTCACTATAATCGCCTATCGTTTTATTCACTCATCTCGCGGTTGCTTTCCCTGTTTATATCTCGCTGGCAGGGCGACGGGTGCATCCGCATTTTTTGTTCGAGATTTTGTCGTATGTGGTTGCCATCGCCCTCTACTTGTATTTGCGAAAAAGATCAAAAGATTTTCTGCCGGCGCCGCTGCGCCTGGTAATTGTTGCTGCGGCTGTTGCCGGGGCCACGATTGGGGCCAAGCTGCTGTTCTTGCTTGAAGATCCCGCATTAACGTTGCAGCATTTGCTCGATCCCACGTATTTGTTAGGCGGCAAGACCATTGTTGGCGCTTTGGCCGGGGGCTTGTTGGTGGTGGAAGCTATGAAGAAATACATCGGGATTCATAAGTCTACTGGTGACTTGTTTGCTGTTCCGCTGGCGCTAGGGATTTCCATTGGTAGGATCGGCTGCTTTCTTACGGGACTTTCTGACAATACGTACGGCACGGGGACTTCGCTTGCCTGGGGAGTGGATTTTGGGGATGGTATCCGCCGCCACCCGGTGCAACTCTATGAAGTTATATTTCTGCTGGCGTTGATTCCTTTGCTATATCGAGTCATGCAGCAGATAGGGACCAGCGCACGTTTCCAGACCGGGGATGTTTTCAAGTTGTTCATGGTGGGGTATATGGGATTTCGTTTGCTCTGCGACTTCATCAAACCTTATCCGCGTGTGCTGCTTGGCCTCGGCACAATTCAGTGGGTTTGTTTGCTGGTCCTGCTCTATTATGCGAACGATGTTTGGCGTTGGGTTGGTCCAACGTCATCGGCCCAGATAGTAAATTCTCAAGCGTAATCACTTCTAAGCTGGGGAGTATCTACGATGAGTTCGCCGATAGGCAGCGTAGTGCGCGTACTGGGGATCGTGGTAGTAGGGCTACTTATGGTGCCGGCCGGCTTTGGGTTGCTGGGCTGCACGATGTGCGCGGCCTCCACAGGGATGGCTGGAAGTGATCGGCTTGGATTTGCGATCGGGGCAGTGGTCTGTCTTGCAATATTGGTGGGCGGAATTTTCGTGATCGGCAAACTCGCAAAGAGCACCCGAGGGAATGGTTGAATTATGGAGAAGTGGGCCAGTAACACTCTGCGGGTCTTGGGTATTATCTTTACGGCGATCGCTTTAGTTATCGGTTGTCTTTTGTTATTGCTTCTTTCCCTGTGCGCATGGGGTGGCGGCATTGGAGGAGGCGGGGTCAACAGAGAATTAGCTTTAGGCTACCTTTCGGGCGTGGTAGTTCTTCTGGTTGTCGGCATATTCATTATTGCCAAGCTGGGGAAAGCAATCGCTCGATCCTCGGCAATGCAGCCTTCGACAATTGTTCCTGCCAACGGTACAGAGGCCCCGTCGGTCCCATTGCATCCTTCGGCCACGAGTCTGGCTGCCATCCAAAATCTGCTCTATGCAATTGCCGCCAAGATTGGCTTGGGCGTGCTCAATTCATTGTGGAGTGTTTTCTTTTTATGGAGAGCTCCGCTGTCTTATCAGCGGCCAAACATAGGCGCAATCCTGATTTCATTTTTGCTCTATGATGTGCCCGATATTTTGCTGATCGTATATTTACAGCGTAAACCCGATCGCCGGACCTTTGCGTTCGCATTGGCCGTTCCGGCAGTGCTCATTATGCAAGCGCTGTACACGCTGCCGTTGTTCCTCGGGTTTTACAGTCACTCGCTTGGCGGGCTGTTGTTCGCCCTGCTGTTTTTTGGGCTGGACTGTTTGATTCTGTGGCTGACATGGCAAGCGAATGAGCGGCTGGGATTGCGGCATGAGCCAGCGTCTTTGCTGGTTGCGGGAGTAGCTACGTTTTTATATTTCGCTTTTGTAAGACATTCGGCGATGCCTCTTTTGTTTCGATTTTGGAGATGACCCATGGGTGAAAAAAAACGCCCATATCTTTTTTACGATGTTGTGGTTTCGATCTGCTCGACCTGTTTTCAGAAGATCGAGGCCAAAACTGTTTTTCAAGACGGCAAAGTGTTTTTGCTGAAGCGTTGTCCGCAGCATGGGCATGAGCGCGTGCTAATTGCGGATGATGTGGACTACTATCGCCGTAGCCGGGAAATTTTTATCAAGCCGCCGGAGATGCCGCTGGTCTACAACACTCCGGTGAAGTGGGGCTGTCCTTATGACTGCGGGCTTTGCACCGACCATGAGCAGCACTCCTGTCTGACCCTCGTCGAGATTTGTGACTTCTGCAATCTGCGCTGTCCGGTTTGTTATGCGTCGAGCGGGCCGGAGCGGCAGCAGTTTCGCGATTTGAAGACCATTGAAAAGATGCTGGACGCAGTGGTTCGCAATGAAGGCCATCCGGATGTGGTGCAGCTTTCCGGCGGGGAACCGACCTTGCATCCTGAGTTCTTCGCTATTGTGGAAATGGCGAAGGCGCGGCCCATTCGGCATCTGATGGTGAATACCAATGGCATTCGCATCGCCGAGGATGAGAAGTTTGTCGAGAAGCTGGCTGCATACGCGGAAGATTTCGAAGTTTATTTGCAGTTCGATTCGTTCGAGCGCGATCCCCTGATGGAGTTGCGGGGGGCTGACTTGCGCCGAATCCGCATTGACGCTCTGGAACGACTCAATCGCTATAACATCGCTACCAATCTCGTCGTCACGCTCAAGTTGGGGCTGAACGATGGAGAGATCGGCAAAATCATTGACTACGCGCTTGAGCAGCCTTGCGTCCGCGGAGTTACATTTCAGCCTATACAGATTGCAGGGCGTTTAGAGAACTTTGATCCGGCTACGGACCGGCTGACTTTGACCGAAGTCCGGCGAAAAATTCTGGAGCAGACTTCGGTGTTCAAGCCGGAAGACATTATTCCTGTGCCCTGCCATCCCGATTCACTCGCCATGGCTTACGCGTTGAAACTTGGCGGCAAAGTGATTCCGCTGACCTCGATGATTCCTCCCGATGTGCTGATTAATGCTGCCGGGAACACGATTCTTTATGAGCAGGAAGAAGCGGTGAAGGAGAGCTTGTTCAACCTGTTTGCCACCAATCATTCTCCGCGGTCGAGTGCCGGGAGCCTGCGAGAACTGCTGTGCTGCCTGCCGAAAGTGTTGGTGCCTGACGGCATCACTTACGACAATATTTTCCGTATCATCATCATGCAGTTTATTGATGCGCATTCCTTCGATGTGCGCTCGGTGAAGAAGACCTGCGTGCATATTGTGCATCCGGATGGGCGGTTGATTCCGTTTGATACTTACAATTTATTTTATAGGGATGAGTTGGAAACTACGCGACTAGCACCACTGCGGAAACGAGCAGAAGCTCTTGTCATGGGTGAGTCCATTTCCATTTAACTTATTGACCTATCCGTTACAAATTAAGATGGGCCTTCGGGGAGGGGCGGAAGCATCACCGTCATCTATGACTCGCAAGCCAAGCCTTATCTGAATGCGATCCGTCTTTTGAACCAGGGTGGCCCGCGACCGGTTTTCAGGGAAGAACAAGTGGCGCCATTGTGGTGAGCGTGGGCATTTCTATCAGATTAGGCGTTTGCATTTGTGATTCTTGGCGGAAGGAGGGCAAATATGAAGGATTACAATGTCCACCAAAGATCGATATTTCCACTATATGCGAAGAATGTCGTGCATTTGTCTCTTTGGTCTGGCACTACTCTCCTCTTTTTGTCGAAGTGAAGATCGTAAACCAGGCCGTGATTCTTTGAACTACGTTGGTCGTGGTATGTGGTCCGGGGAAGCAATTTCGCTGTTCAATGTGTTTGGGGGCTTTGGCGTAGGCAATCTTCATAGGGATATTTCTTTTTACTCACCTGACCATAAGAAACTTGTACATGTCCATAAAGGGATGGTTTCTATATCCATCGAAGGCAAAGAATACGCGACGGATTTTGGGATGAAATCCAGCGCGGAATTGGGATGGTCACCTGATTCTTCACGTTTCTTTCTTACCTGGACAGATGGCGGAGAACTGGGCGAGTGGCACGTCGAAGTTTATGACGTTTCTTCCAAGCAGTTGCAACAGATCGAGGCGGACCGTCGTCCCAAACAAGATTTCGCGCACTTCATCAGCACGCTTCCGAGAGATGACAAAGAATTGTTTTGGGAGACTGATGAATACTGTGATCCTAATCTGGTGGCGGCGCAGTGGTTGAATGGTTCAAGTGAACTATTGGTTTCGGCGTTGGTCCCTAATATCGGCGACTGTAGATACATGTCCGAGTTTAGTGTCTATCGCCTGGCCATTCCGTCTGGAGAAATACTACAGAGGTACACAGCGAAAGAAGCACACGCAAATTTAACCGGCAAAATCTTCCTTTGATTACACGCGGGAAATAGCCGGCCTGTTTATTTGACGCCGTTCAGAGACGCTGTTTTGCACTCTTCGCAGGGGCACCATTCGCGCAGGAATTTCCAGGAATAAATTCCCAGGTCGTGGTTGTCGTTCCAGTTGAACTTGATGGCGTATTTGCCGACGCCTTCTGCCGATAGTGGCTTGGCGGCGGCTTTGAACATGGGGAGTTCTCCCTGTTTGGCTTTGGGAGGCTCGCCGGGTTTGCGATCTGATTTTTCACGTTCTTCGTTGCAGAGAGCGCAAGGGCAGGCGTCGCGCAGATAGACGAAGGAATAGTGCGACCGGTGGCCGTCGGTCCATTCGATGTCTACACCGGCGCCGGTGGTCAGGTTTACTTTTACGGACTTGGGATCTGCGGAGAACGACATTAATTTTTATCGTACAGGAACACAAGGTTCCTCGATCGCTACGCTCCTCGGAATGACAGTTCGTTATAGACGACAGATCAATAATTCGCGCTCATAGATCATCTCTGGCGGGAGATGATCGTGCAGGTCGATGAACAACTCTTCGTGGCCGATCACCTCTGTTCGCCAGGCTGCGCGGTCGACCGCTTGCAGTTCCTCGAATTTTTCTTTCGGGAAATCGAGGCCCTTCCACTCGATGTCTTCGTAGCGCGGCGTCCAGCCGATGGGCGTTTCCTTGCCTAGGGCGCGGCCGCGGACGCGATCGACGATCCATTTGAGCACGCGCATGTTTTCGCCGAAGCCGGGCCAGATGAACTTGCCGTCTTCATCTTTGCGGAACCAGTTCACGTGGAAGATTCGCGGCGTCGCGCGTCAGCGAGCGCTGCATTTTGATCCAGTGGCGGAAGTAGTCGCCCATGTGATAGCCGCAGAAGGGCAGCATGGCCATGGGATCGCGGCGGACTTTGCCGATCGTCGCCGGCGGCGGCCGCTGTCGTTTCTGAGCCCATGGTGGCGCCGACGTAGACGCCGGCGCTCCAGTTGAACGCCTGGTAGACCAGCGGCATGGTGGTGGCGCGGCGGCCGCCGAAGATGATTGCGCTGATCGGCACGCCTTCGGGATCTTCCCAGGCCGGATCGATGGTGGGACATTGCGAGGCGGGCGCGGTGAAGCGCGCGTTCGGGATGGGCGGCTTTGCGCCGGTTTCTTCGCGATTTCCGGCGTCCACTTGTTGCCCTGCCAGTCGAGACACTCGGCCGGCGGCTCGTCGGTCATGCCTTCCCACCAGACGCCGCCTTCGGGCGTCAGCGCGACGTTGGTGAAGATGGTGTTTCTGGACAGCGTGGCCATCGCGTTCGGGTTGGTCTTTGCGCGACGTTCCCGGCGCGACGCCGAAGAAGCCGGCTTCCGGATTGATGGCGCGCAGACGGCCGTGCGCGTCGGGTTTGATCCAGGCGATGTCGTCGCCGACCGTCCAGACTTTCCAGCCCTCGAATCCTGCCGGCGGAATCATCATGGCGAAGTTGGTTTTGCCGCAGGCGCTGGGGAATGCCGCGGCGACATAGGTTTTTTCGCCCTGCGGGTTTTCCACGCCGAGGATGAGCATGTGCTCGGCCATCCAGCCTTCGTCGCGCGCGATGTTGGAGGCGATGCGCAAGCGCGAAACATTTTTTGCCGAGCAGCGCGTTGCCGCCGTAGCCGGAGCCGTAGGACCAGATCTCGCGAGTTTCCGGGAAAGTGGACGATGTACTTTTCTTTGTTGCAGGGCCACGGCACATCTTTTTGCCCGGGCTGCGAGCGGCGCGCCTACGGTATGCATGCAGGGCACGACGCGCTTTTCGTCCTTGTCGATCTCTTTGAAACACCGGCAATGCCGATGCGCGCCATGATGCGCATGTTCACGACGACGTACGGCGAATCGGTAAGCTGAACGCCGATCTGCGACATGGGCGAGCCGATCGGGCCCATGCTGAACGGCAGCACATACATGGTGCGTCCGCGCATGCAGCCTTTGAACAGCGCTTTCAGCTTCCGGCGCATGTCGAAGGGATTTTCCCAGTTGTTGGTGGGGCCGGCGCTGTCCTTCGAAAGCGAGCAGATGAACGTGCGGTCTTCCACGCGGGCGACGTCGCCGGGATCGGACCGGGCGTAGTAAGCAGCCCGGCCAGAGCTCCTCGTTGAGCTTGATGAACGTGCCGTCTTTGACCATCTCGCGCGCAGAGCTGGTCATACTCGTCCTTGGAACCGTCCACCCAGTGAATGGCGTCAGGTTTGGTGAGTTCGGCGATTTTCTCGACCCATCGGATTAAGTGGATGTTGCTGGTAAGAGGCGCTGACTTGCGGGCAGCTTTCATAGGAAGTCCTGAGTACACAACCCGTACAGTCTATTTTGCCAGAGATGAGGGGTGGATGCCCAATGCGGGTTAGGAGGCCAACGGCGCACGCAGGTCCTTCGGCGGCAGAAGAAGCCGCCACAGGATGACTCCCCTCAGTGGAACTGAGGATTTCATTGCGCCATTTCCGGTTCCAGCGCGCGATCGAGGTGGACGTATCCGCCATCCACATACAGATGTTGTCCGGTGATGTGAGCGGCCTGCGAGGAAAGCAGGAAGACTGCCATAGCTGCAATCTCATCCGGTTTCGTCATTCGTCTATCCAGTGGGATTTTGGCGACGATTGCATCCAACTTTTGCTGCGGTTTGGGGAATGTGCTCAGCCACTGCCGGTACAACGGGGTCATCACTTCTGACGGAACGATGGCATTTACACGAATGCTGTAAGGAAGCAGTTCGACCGCCCACTCGCGGGTTAGGGCCAAGATGGCGCCCTTTGAAGAAGCGTACCCTGACGTGCCTCCTTGCCCGGTGACCGCGGTTTTTGAGGCAATGTTCACGATGGGGCCGTGGGAATTTTTCAGGTGCGGCAGGGCGTAGTGCGCCATATTGTAGTAGTGAAGAAGATTGCGCTGGAGCGAGGCTATGTATTCTTGCGGGCTTCCGCTTTCTAAGCCGACGCGATCATTGATTCCCGCGTTATTTATCAGAGCATCCAGTTTGCCAAATTGTTTTATGACTTGTTCGATTGACCTGGCACAGTCGTCAGCTTTTGTGAGATCGGCATGGACCAGAAGACAGCGCTTGCCGCAAAGTTCGGCAACTAGTTTTTTGCCGGAGTCGTCATCACGGTCTACTATGACCGGAATTGCGCCTTCGTTGCACAGTAGCCGCGTGATAGATGCGCCGATTCCCTTCGCGCCACCGGTAATCACGACAACTTTGTCTTTAAGTTGCAAGTCCATTGGTTGTGCTTTCTAATCCATAAAACCGCACGGCATTGAGTCCGAAAATATCTTTCTTCTGCTTGATGGACAATTTGCCGATATAAGTTTCAATCACCTGCTTCACCTGCTTATAACTTCCGGCCAATAAGCAGACCGGCCAGTCTGATCCAAACATAAGACGCTCAGGGCCGAAGGTTTCGAATACAACGTTTAAGTACGGTTGCAGGTTTTCCATGCGCCAACTATGCCAATCGGCTTCGGTGATAAGCCCTGAGACCTTGCAGTAGACATTGGTATGGTCGGCAAGCGCACGCATTTGTGCGGCCCAGGGGGCCAGCGCTCCGGTGCGAATGGACGGTTTGGCGATGTGGTCAATCACAAATGGTTGGTCCGGAAACCTTGTTACCAACTCCAGGGCCGCAGGCAACTGGCGCGCATAAATCAATATGTCGTAAGTGAAACTGTATTTGCGCAATGCATTGATTCCCCGGCAAAATTCCGGGCGCAACATAAAACCATCGTCCGCCTCCGCTTGCACAACGTGACGGAATCCGCAGAGTTTTTTGAACTGGGAGAAGTGTTGCAGGCGCCCGGATATTTCCGGAGACTGCAAGTCCACCCATCCCACTACTCCTTTTATTACGTCGTACTGGTCCGCCAATTTCAGCAAAAATTCTGTTTCCTGCTCTGATTGGTCAGCCTGGACAGCTATGCATCCGTCCATCCCATTGGCGCGAAGTTCCGGCAACAAGTCCGCGGGCAAATAATCTCGTTTTAACACCTTCATTTCTTCTGTAATCCAACTGTGCCGTTGGACATCGTACTTCCAGAAATGTTGGTGACTATCTATTTGCATGCTCCACTTTCAGTCACGGAGGTTGAGGAATCCGCCGTCTATCGGGTAATTCACGCCTGTAATAAATGCCGCTTCGTCCGAACATAAAAACAGAGCGAGCGAAGCGATTTCGTCCGGTTCGCCCATGCGCCCTATGGGTTGGACCTTGGAAAGCTTATTGAACATTTCTTTTTCTTGACCGGGGTAATTCTTGGCTAGATAACCATCCACCAGCGGGGTATGCACTCGCGCCGGAGAAATACAGTTACAGCGAATGTTGAAGGACAGATAATCCTTGGCCACGGATTGGGTCATGGCAACAACCGCGCCTTTGCTGGTCGAATACGCGAACCGCTCCTGAAGTCCTACCATCGCGGACACGGAAGCCATATTGAGAATCACCCCTCCCTTGTTTGTCTTCATGTGTCTGACGGAGGCCTGGAGGCAGTGATACATTCCCATAACATTGACACGAAACACTCGTTCAAAATCCGAGGCGGTGGTTGATTCCAGGGTCCCGATGTGTACCACGCCCGCACTGTTTACCAGAATCTGGACCTGTTGGCGCCGGAATATTTCCTGGAAAACGGAGTTTACTTGTGATTGATTGGTGATATCACAGACGTCCACTTCGGCATTGCCACCCTCAGCTTTGATTTCACCTGCCAGAGTCTCAGCGGCGGTCCCGTCCAGATCAAGAATGCGGACATGCGCGCCACTAGCAGCGAATTTTTTCGTGATAGCGCGTCCGATGCCGCTGGCTCCGCCGGTGACGATTGCGGCTTTGTCAGTGAGTCGGAGGTTCATGCGGTTGCCAAAGGCAGTTTTGTGCTACCAATTCAATAGTGTAAACGATTTCATCATGCGGCATTCCCCGATATTTTTCCGGCATTGACGGGTCTGTGAGCGTGCCGTATCGTCAACGAGGTCATCGCTGTAAAAAGTTATAGGCGCATTACTAATTTTTCGAACCCTCAGTTCAAATGAATCATCAGAAAATCGTTTTGTTTATTGTTTGTCTGGCTTTCTTCCTATCTGATGCGGCCCTGGGCGGTCCGCATCCTCCGCAGGAACCAACTCTGCCAGCACAGAACACCACATCGTCCGACAAAAATAAAAACCAACAGCAGGGACCGCCGCCCGGATTTGATTTCCAAAAAGAAATCCGGGATTTCATGGCAACTGGCGAGCCTCCCGATCCAGAGGCTGTGAAACGTGGCCAGGCGGTTTTTGCGCCAACTTGCGGGTTTTGTCATGGCTCGACTGGGCGCGGAGGATCAGGCGGGCCGAGTCTGGTCCGTTCCGTGCTTGTGCTACACGATGCTGGTACCGGCAAGGAGATTTATCCGGTGGTCCACAATGGCAGGATTTCCAAGGGCATGCCACCATTTCCTCTCACTGAAGCCCAGGTGAAAGATATTTCTGCGTATCTATTTTCTTTGGTGCAGGCAACGGCCCTTCGCAACGAATACAAAATTTTGAACATCGTGACTGGAGATGCGGGTAAAGGCGAATCTTATTTCAAAGTGCATTGCGCAAATTGCCATTCTCCGACGGGCGATTTATCCCATATCGCCAGTAAATTTCAATCAGAAGCTTTGCAGGCGCGCTTTCTGTATCCGGAAACGCAACGTTTTCCTGGAATGCCTCCGCCGAGTCCACGAGGGATGACAACGGCAATCGTCAAACTCGCCTCTGGACAAACCCTCAATGGAGTTTTGAACAAGATCGACGACTTCAGCATTTCGATCACGGATGTATCCGGCGCGCAGCATAGCTGGGAGTTCGACGCCGAGCCGGGAATCACTTACGAGATCAACGATCCACTTAAAGGGCACCGCGATCTGCTCAAGCAATATAGCGATGACGACATGCACAATATCCTCACCTACCTGGAGACACTCAAGTGAAGCTACGTCATCTGCTTTTATTGTGCGTGTGTTTCCCGGTGGCGCTGGCGGCGCAAGGATTGGATCCGGCGGACATTTTGAAACCTAAGCCCGGGACCTGGCCGACCTATAACGGCGACTACTCCGGACGTCGTTACAGCGAGTTGAAACAAATCAACGCCGGTAATGTGCGTGATTTGAAATCTGCGTGGACTTACGTGACTAATCCGGGAACGGCCAAGAGCATATTTGGCAGCGGGGACGTCAAATCCACTCCACTGATGGTGGATGGAGTTTTATTCTTTACCGAACCCGACAACGTCTGGGCCGTCGATGCGCGCACGGGCCGCGAGATCTGGCATTACCAGTGGGAAAGCAAAGGTGGCATCCACATCGGAAATCGCGGTGTGGGGATTTATCACGATTGGGTTTTCTTCGAAGCGGCCGACGATCATCTGATCTCACTGGAGAAAAATACCGGCAAGTTTCGCTGGTCGGTGCAGATTGCCGATGTAGCGCAGCAATATTTCTCGACGCCTGCTCCGATGGTGATTCGTAATCATGTCATTGTTGGCGTCGGTGGTGACTCATTAGATGTGCCGGGATTCCTCGAAGCCCGCGATCCGGAAACCGGCAAAGTCCAATGGCACTGGAATTCGGAGCCGCGTCCGGGCGGGCCGGGCGCGGAGACTTGGCCTGACGAAGAATCCATGACGCACGGCGGAGGCATGACGTGGCTGCCGGGCACTTACGATACTGAGCTCAATCTTCTTTATTGGGGAACGGGAAATCCGAATCCCGTTCATGCCGCGCAGGGGCGTAGGGGAGACAATCTTTGGACGTGCTCCACGGTGGCTTTGAATCCTGATACCGGAAAATTGGTTTGGGGGTTCCAGGTGTCTCCGCATGACACGCATGATTGGGACAATGTTGAAACTCCTGTTCTGTTCGACGGGGAAATCAAAGGTGAGAAGCGCAAGCTGGTGGCCGTAGCTTCGCGCAACGGATACTTTTTTGTTCTTGACCGCACCAACGGAAAAGCTCTGGTCACCGCGCCCTTCCTCGATTTGAACTGGTCTAAAGGAGTGAATGGCAAGGGGCAGCCCATCCCTGATCCCGCGAAAGAACCGAAAGTAGATGGGACGCTGGTGATTCCTGCCTCAGGCGGTGCGACGAACTGGCCTCCGCCGAGCTTCAATCCAGACATGGGGCTGTTTTATTTCAGCGCGACTCCGTCTTACGCGGTTTATTACCTCACTGATACCAGCCCCCGCCCAGAGGGCTACGGTGGACGCGACACCATGCTGTGGGGCGAGTCGGTGTTAATCGCGATGGATTATCAGACGGGCAGGATCCGCTGGAAGCACATTTATCCCGGACAGAACCAGCCACACCTGGGCGGAGTTTTGACGACCGCAGGCGGATTGCTTTTCACCGGCGATCCATCGCGTAACTTCATCGCATTTGATCCGGTCACGGGAAACATTCTGTGGCACGCCAAGCTCGACGATGAAACCAGCAATGGGCCCATGACCTACGAATTGGATGGCAAGCAATATGTGGTAGTGGGTGCAGGAGCGACCTTGCGCGCATTCACATTGGCAAAGTGAATGTGAAGGAACTCCGAGTCATGGGGTGAATTCAGTAAATTTTCTCTAGAGTTTTTTCCAAAGCAAAATACAGCGATCTCCGAACTCGAGAAGTTTCAGGAATTTATCGCGCTGGCATGTTACAAATTCCGGAAGATACGTTGGCCCTTGACTTGCTTTTGGACAGGCATGAACCAAGAAGCCACTCCGGAATTCACTAAACTGCACTTGTTCACTTGCCCGCATTGTAGTCACCAAATCAGTATTCAAAGCGCGACCGAAAATGTTTCGCGCAGGTGGATCACTTGCGGCCACTGCGGGCGTCAATTTCGCATTGGCAGCATGTCTGAGTGAAATGCCTGATTGACGCGCACTCCAGCACTCTCTAGACTCGCGCAACGTGCCGAAGCCAATCCTCAAAGTCACGAAGTGGTTAAGCATGACTCCCGCAGTAGCGGTATGTACAGGTTGTTCCCGCGAATTCAAAGTTCCTCTCGCCTCACTGAGCCGTACAAAAGATGCTCAGGACCATTTGCAAAAACAATTTAACGAACACAAGTGTGCACAGCAGGAGTCTGGTGCGGGTGATTTGAAATAGTGAATAAGGATATGTCCCATGAATTATGTATGCCGCGATGTTTCCAGCGGATGTACTCCTGGCATCAGTACAGCAGTCCAGGGAATTTACAGGTTGAACCCGATAGGCTCGATTCGAACTCGGTCATATGCTCACTTCTGGTATGTATCCCCCAATGGCAATCATTGGCTAGGCGTAAGCAGCATTCGTGGCCATCTCGATTGTCCTTTAACCAATGGAAGGGTTGGTAGCGCTAACGGGAATCGAACCCGTGTTTTAAGATTGAGAATCTCACGTCCTAACCCCTAGACGATAGCGCCATCAATGGGAAACACTTTCGATAATAAGGCCCAATTAACAGCTGTGCAAGCCGGGTGCAGCCATCCGAAACTACACAATCTTCCGTATATGAATTGAGGTTTTTTCCCTGCAAAATGTCTGGCATGCCTGAGGATGAACTGGAACATTTGCGCACCATTTTGGCCAAAGTTCACGACAAACCTCGTAAGGGAAAAGGGGTTCGTACGATTATGCGGCGGATTGCCAAGGGTTTCTTTGCGACTCCGAAGAAAGTAATCGTTCAGCGAGTGCAGAACGATCCTCCCAAGAAAGACGCTGCCTAGACCCGCCATTTCTCAGATTAAAG
>CAWBXL010000220.1:0-13817 GCA_963792305.1 uncultured Acidobacteriaceae bacterium
GTTTACTGGCTAATAATCTGGCGTTCCTGACGGAAACGTTCGCGAACAAACATCCAACTCAAAAGGAGGCCGATGGATTGATGGCTACCTTCTGCTAAACTGACCGTCGGCGCACCGCGCCGACGGCGAGTTCTCACAGAAAGTAGCCATCAAAATCATCGGGCTGCCTTTTGAGTCGGACGCCCTCCGCGAACGTTTCCGGCCAGGAACGCCAGACCTCGCAGGACTGAACCACCCAACATTACCCGCCTGCTGGATGGCGGCGTGACCGGCGATGGGCAGTTATATCTCGTAATGGAGTATGTGGATGGCGTGCCCATCGACGCTGCCCCGGGCGACCTCAACGCCAAACTCGTATTGGTTTAATGAGGTCTGTGCGGCAGTGCAATACGCCCATCAAAATCAGGTTGTACACCGTGACCTGAAGCCATCGAATATTTTGGTGGATGCAAGCGGAACAGCCAAGCTACTCGATTTCGGTTCAGCGAAATTGCTGGCCGGTGCGGAGCCACCCGCAGCCGCTTCAACATGATTACGCTTTCCTACGCCAGCCCCGAGCAACTGCGCGGCGAGCCGGCAACAACTTTAAGTGATGTGTACTCGCTGGGCGCGGTGCTGTATCGCCTGGTCGCCGGCGAACAGCCCTTTGGAGAAGATTTGGTTTCGAGAGTTAGAGAAGAAGACTCCAGTAGTATCTCTCTCCCAAAACCTTTACCGGGCGACTTAGATGTAATTGTGCGCAAGGCATTGTCGCCAGCGCCACGCGAGCGTTATGCCACCGTTGATCAATTGGCTGAAGACGTGCGCCGCTTTCGCCGGGGTGAAGCCGTGCTGGCGCATGCACCCTCGTTCCGCTATCAAGCCGGGAAATTTGCGCGCCGCCATAGGCTTGCTCTGAGCGCAGGACTTTTGATTTTGGTTACGCTGCTCTCAGGCATCGTGGCCACTCGCTGGCAATATCAAAATGCCGTGGCTGAACGCAAAAAATCCGAGGCCCGCGCCGAAGATCTGCGCAAACTCAGCGATAGCCTGCTTTCGGAAATTGACGACGCGATTCAAAAACTCCCCGGCTCGACCGGAGCGCAACAACTGCTGGTGAGCACTGTCCTGGAGCATCTTGATCGCACCACCAAAGATTCTGCCGATCCCCAGTTGCTGCTTGATGCAGCCAACGGCTACATCCGCCTGGGGAATGTACAAGGAAATGTTTTCGCTGAGCACACTGGGGACACGCAAGGCGCGCTGGAAAGCCTGGATAAAGCTGTCTCAATTACCGGAGCGCTCTTACAACAGCAGCCAAACAATGCGGCGGTTAAACGCGCGAATGCCTGGGCCCTCCAGTCGCGCAGCGAGGTTTTGTTTGGCGTAGGCCGGACGCAGGAAGCGGTGCCGGCGATACGTTCGGCGATTACGGCATTCGATGATCTCGCAACCCGGCCAGCCGCGGGGGTGGACGCGCTGCTGGATTCCGCTGGCGCCCATAACAGCCTTGCCAACGAACTGGGGATTCCTTATTGGCCGAGTCTTAGTGATTTCAAGGGGGCTTTGGCGGAATACCTAAAAGCCCGCGAACTCTACCAGCACGCGCTCGTGCTCGCTCCGGGGAATGTACGCGTCTTGCAAGCGCTGGCCAACAATCACAGGCTGGTGGGGGTCATGCAGATGCAAACCGATCCCGCCGGCGCATTGCCAGAATTGCATGCGGCCATTGATGGCATTAATTCCCTGCACAACCAGGCAAAACAAGTGATGGCAATTCGTCGCATGCAATTCGGCGCAATCGGACCATACGCTGGGGCATTGATCGCAATTGGCCGTTACCGCGAGGCCCTCTCTGCCCTCGAACAAGGTGAAATTATTTCCCGCGAACTTTTGGCGGCTGATCGAAAGAATATTCGAGCGGTACAAGATCTCGAAGCTGGATTAAGCCGGGAATCGGAGTGCTATCAGGATCGTGCCGCAGGCATTTTTTCAGAAGAAGGAGCCAACCGTATCGCGGACGCGAAGAATGCTTTGCGGGTTTTATCCGAACAAAGGTCCTTACTGGAAGAAGTCCTGCTCGTTGAGCCACATAACGGGAATTGGGAGTCGAAACTTGGGATAACGTTGATTGATATGGGCCGTCAGCAACGTGCGCTGCATCACCCGGAAGGATCCTTGGAACTGGCTCAGAAGGGACTTGCTATTCTCAAAGACCTCGCGCGCCGGCCAGATGTGCAAGCCTATCAACTCTTCGACGCTGTAAATGGACTGATCACTGTTGAGCCTCCGCAGTTGCGCGACCCGAATTTAGCGGTGAAATATGCGGAGCGCATCGTAGATGAGAGTTCTCGTCGCAATCCTGAATTCCTGCTGACATTAGCCGAAGCTTATCGCGCGGCCGGGGAACCTGCCAAAGCCAGGACTGCAGCGAAAGAGGGATTGGAGTTGCTCCCGCCTGAAACCTTGGCCACGGTGATGTCGCGCGTGCGGAAGCAGTTGGAAACCCAAGTTCACAATTGAGCGGCTTGATCCAATCGTGATAGGCCTAACTGTTCGAGCACGACTCCTACGCTCGATCTGGGCTCTATACGTTGTACAAGGGCGGATCAGGATTGTCGCAGGCGACACCGCTTTCGAAGCCGGAGCAGGTGACAGTTTTGTTGTGCGTGGCGGCATCGAACATGAAGCGCCGCTCGGGAAGAGTACCGGTAAGCCTTCTATAATTTTCAGAAACTACCCAGTAGCATCTACGTATTTTGAATTAAACTTCTTACCCAAACACATTCACTGGAGATGACAACATCTATGAATACCTGCATGAGCCAGTTTCGATTTCTTGTTCTGTGCTTCGTGACTCTATCGGTTTCCGGAATAAGCGCCGCGCAGACATCCGCTTCCGATAAAAACCCGAAAGCTGAAGTCATGTATTACGAAGCGGCAAAAGTGAACGCTTCATTTGAAAAGGGAAGTCCATTGTTCGAGGGGACCCAGGACGGCCACTACACGGTTCTTACCGCGCGCCGTGACAAACCAGGTCAGGCGGAACTTCACGCGAAATTTACCGATGTTATCTATGTTGTCGAAGGAACGGCTACGTTTGTAACCGGGGGAGAAGTCATCGAGGGTAAGACCACAGCGCCGGATGAAATTCGCGGCGCCAGTATTAAAGATGGCACAAGCCGCAAGCTTGCCAAAGGCGATGTAATTGTCATCCCCAACGGCACGCCCCATCAATTTGTGGAAGTGAATCCTCCATTTTTGTATCTGGTCGTAAAGGTCCGATAGAAAAATCAGGACAATAGCAAAGGATCAGTTGACACCCCCTTTGCATTCAATGATAGGAAAACTTTCCGCAGCGCAACGAAGGCGGATAGCTTGTGCAATTGACTTATAGGCTAAGAGCATCTCTTCTGCATGAAGTCGCCGATGGCAGAATAAGCCCGGGTCAGCGTAGCTTCGTTTGGCAGAAATACGACGCGAAAGTGTTTGGTCCCGCCCCGCTGGCCGAAGCCGGAGCCGTGGACGACCAGCACCTGCTTTTCAAACAACAGTTCCTTCACGAAGACATCATCGCCCTCTGGAATATCCAGTCGAGGGAACGCGTAGAACGCGCCCCGCGGAGAGACGCAACTCATATGTGGAATGGTGTTGAACGTTTTTACCGTTAGATCACGACGGCTGCGCAATTTATTGTTAGTCTCGATCAGGTGATCTTGCGGCCCCTCCAGCGCAGGCTTGATCGCGTATTGTTCGGGATGATTGGCGCAAAGCCGTGCCCGCAGCAGGCGATGGATACCTTCGATATACGGCTTCACCGCCGCTGCCTCGCCGCTTACGATGCCCCATCCCAGCCGCCATCCTGGCGCAAGATAATTTTTCGACATCCCACCGAATGTCACCATCGGTACATCCGGTGCAACCGCAGCAATCGACATATGTGCATCATCGTCCAATATCAATTTGTCGTAAATCTCATCGGAGAAAATAACCAGATTGTGCCGTCGAGCCAACTCTGCAATTTGTTCTAGCATGCGGCGTGTGCACACCGCGCCAGTAGGATTATTGGGATTGATGAGGACAATCGCCCGCGTCTTCGATGTGATTTTGCTCTCCAGATCGTTAAGATCAGGTTGCCACCCATCCTCTTCATTCAAATCGTAAGTATTAAGTTCAATCCCCAACTTGCAAAGAACAGCTGAGTAGAGCGGATAGTCCGGACGCGGCGTAAGAATATTTTCCCCAGGATTTACCAACGCGGTAATGCAGGCATCCACTGCTTCACTGGCGCCGGAGGTAACAAACACATCCTGTACGATGGTGATGCCTTTACGTAATGCTTCATTTCGAATTGCTTCCACTGCCTCGGGAATGCCTTGCGAAGGCGCATATCCATTCTTGTTATCGCGCATAGCCTTGGCGACAGCTTCCACTAGGTGCGCCGGTGTCTGGAAATCGAAGATGTTGGGATCGCCAACATTGAGGTAAAGAATCTTTTTGCCTTGCCGAACAAGATCATCCGCCAGCACCGCTAAATCGCGGATGGCATAGCGAACATTGTCCAGACGGCGGGCAGCGCAAATCTCCCGGATGGAAGTAACAGGCATAAATCTA
Source organism: uncultured Acidobacteriaceae bacterium (assembly GCA_963792305.1). Lineage (GTDB taxonomy): Bacteria > Acidobacteriota > Terriglobia > Terriglobales > Acidobacteriaceae > CAWBXL01. The sequence continues at coordinate 4,594 of CAWBXL010000220.1, forward strand.
TTTTACAGGAGGCTAAAGAATTACTTAGCGGTTGGGATTGAATTCCACATTCAGCAGCATGCTGCTGGAAGCTGAAGCGGGAGCATACTGCCATTTCTTGACCGCTTGGGCTGCGGAATCGGCCAGAATCGGGTTTCCGCCGACAATTGCAATCTTTTCTACGTTGCCGCCGGCCGAAATTTTAAGATCGAGTTTTACGGTTCCGCCTATACTGCGGCGCTTCAGATCTTGGGGATAAACGGGGTCTACTTTTTTAAGCAATTTGCGCGGTGTGTGGTTCGAAGCACCTGCGTCATCAGTCTTCGCCGCCTCTTGCTTCTTGTCATCGGCCCGCAATTGCGGAGCGACAACCGCAAGGAAAAGTCCCAGACCAACTGCAATGAGCCACAGCCTGCGGCTGTAACCTGACAGAGGCGTTATGTTGTTTGTGTTCGGCACACAATCCCGCGTACAACTGCTCGGCTGAATAAAATCTTTACCAGCCTAGGCGCACGCCGGACACCGAACAAGATTACTGAGGTAACGGGAAATTAATCGGCCCGATCGATCTGAGCTTTCTGCAATTTATCGGAGTAGTCCACGTATACAGCCTTCCACTCGCTATAGAAATCAATAGCGCCAATCCCACCCTCGCGATGTCCATTGCCCGTGGCTTTTACCCCCCCGAATGGCAGGTGGACTTCCGCGCCTATGGTGGGAGCGTTGATGTAAGTGATGCCCGCATGCAGGTCGCGCATGGCGGAAAAAGCCTTATTCACATTTTTGGTGTAGAGGGCTGAGGACAATCCATATTCAATTCCATTGGCAATCTCAATGGCATGTTCCAGGTTCTCGCAAGGGATGATAGAAACCACGGGCCCGAAGATTTCTTCTTGCGCAATCCGCATCTTGGGGTCAACATCAGTGAACACGGTCGGTTCCATGAACCAGCCATAGCGATAATTTCCGGAATCCAGCCGGTTCCCGCCACACTTCAGCTTGGCCCCTTCCGACTTACCAACTTCCACATACTTGAGATCGGAAAGCAGCTGCCGTTCATTGACCGCTGGTCCCATGTCTGTGGTCTCATCCAAACCATTTCCCACGCGTAGAGTTTTGGCGCGCTCTACGTATCGTTCTACGAATTCTCCGTAGACATCTTTCTGTACGATAATGCGGCTGGTGGCGGTGCAGCGCTGGCCGGTGGTGCCAAATGCTCCCCACAATCCGCCTTCGATTGCCAAATCAAGATTGGCGTCATCCAGCACGATCATGGGATTTTTCCCGCCCAATTCCAACGAGCAGTGTTTAAAGCTCTTGGCTGCCGTAGTGCCAATGGTCCGTCCGACAGCGGAGGATCCGGTAAATGAAATTGCTCTCACATCCGCATGCTCCAACAGCGGCGCCCCGGCATCCGGGCCAAATCCAGTAACAATATTAATGACGCCTTTCGGCAACCCAGCATCCATGAGCACGCGGACCAAGTTGAACGTAGAAAGAGGAGTATCCTGCGCCGGTTTAATTACACAGGTATTCCCGCAAACGATCGCCGGGAGCAATTTCCACGAGGGGATTGCCATGGGAAAGTTCCAGGGTGCAATCATGCCGCAGACGCCAATCGGGGTCCGCACTGCCATGGCAAATTTGTTCGGCAATTCTGAAGGGGTTGTAGGCCCGAATAACCGGCGCCCCTCGCCAGCCATGTAGTAAGCAGTATCCACCGCTTCCTGCACATCGCCCCGAGTCTCTTTAAGAATCTTCCCCATCTCTCGCGTCATGTCGCGGGAGTACTCTTCTTTGCGCTCAAACAACATCTCCGCCGCGCGATAAACAATCTCTGCCCGCCGCGGTGCTGGCACCAGTCGCCACTTGGCAAAGGCCCGCTTGGCGGCATCTACGGCCGCGTCAACGTCCGCCTTCGCCGATTTCTGGAAGATGCCCACAACATCGCGGGTATCCGCCGGACTGATATTTTCAAAAGTCTCCCCGGAGGCAGAGTCCACCCATTCGCCGTCAATAAGATTCTTGTAAACCTTCATTTTGCTACTGTTTCCAGCGATGGTTGGACGGGTAAGCGTATTGGTAGCCATGCATCCATGCTACATCCCGCCGAGAAAGTCCAGCAAGCCATGGTGACTACAAGCCTAGTCCTTTGGATTGGTGGCGTACGCCGAACCCTGTGTTAGCCTTCAAGTTAACTCCCCGACTCTTTAGTTAGTAGGACTTAAAGGCCTCGGTGTCCTCGAATAACAAGCCGGGAATCCACATTGCGTGGACTACGATCACGTACCGCAGCGTCCTGCTGATGGTATTGGCAGGCCTGGGAATCTTTTTCGCCGCAGCCCACTTCGCCTTCCCGCAATACACCCAAAGCGCGGTCAGTGCAGCCAGCAAAACGGCCAACCGCCTACTGGAAATGGTAGCGGGGGCCGCGGGAACACCGGGCAAATCCGGTGAGCCCGGATCTCAACAGCAAGCCCACATCACCGCTCTCGACGGCACAGTCCGAGTAAAAAAAGCCGGCAGCAACAGTTGGGTCAACGCCGACTATAACGTTCCCTTGGAAAAAGGAGACGTAATCCAAACCAGCTCTGAAGGCATGGCCAAAATCGTCTTTGGAGACGGCACCAACTACACCGTAAAACAAGATTCGCTGATCGTGATTGAGGAAAATTCCGCCAACGAGCAGCAGCAGACAAACGTGACTGTGGCTGTGAGCAGCGGCACTGTAGATCTGGCTACAGGCACCTATGTTCAAGGATCAAAATCCCAAGTGACCGTTGCCGGCGCGACCGCGTCATTGGCCCCGGAAAGCGCCGCCGTAGTCAGCAATAACCCCAACAGCGACGAACATGAAATCTTGCTCAAGAAGGGCGCGGGAGAAGTTTCGCGAAATGGGGAAGTGGTCAGCCTGGCCGACTGGGAAAAAGTTAACTTCCACGCCGAAACCGGGCACATGGATAAGGGAAAGGAAATAGGCCCTCCCACCCCAATCTCACCGGCTAATATGATGCCGGTGATCAATTCTGGCGAAGATAAGCAGGTGGAGTTTTCCTGGACTCCTATGAAGAACGCCGTGGGTTACCACCTGAAGATTTCCCACAATCCCTATTTCACAAAGAATGTAGTGGACCGCCGTGTAGACACAGCCGACGTGCTGGTTTCCGGCTTGACCGAAGGTGCTTATTACTGGCTGATCCAATCCTATGACGCCGACGGCAAAGAATCGGTGGAAAGCGAAAAGAACCGGTTCAGTATCGTTCCTAAAGGAAAGAACATGGAAGCCATGAACCTGGATCTGGAACCTTTTATCCAGCATGGCCACGTGATTGAACTGACTGGTAAAACCGATATCGGCGCCAGGGTCATGGTGAATGGCCGTGAGGTACCTGTCATTGCCGCGGATGGTAGTTTCCGTTACTTCACACCGCCTTTGCCTGCGGGCGAGAACTTCATTACCATCACAGCCCAAAATGCCCAGGGCGGGGTGAATACCGTACAGAAAAAGGTAGTCATCCAGTAATCCAGCCCTGTGCAATGCTACAGATAATCCAGCCGCATAGCGGCGGCATGAGAAAGCCCGGCACGGTGGTGCCGGGAAGGAAAATGCATCAATCGAGTCCCGAAGGGACGGCACTACCGCACCCCAATTTGCTCTCGGTCAACCAGCCAGTTGACATCCTTGGTTCATTTCTTAAGAATGCGAGATGGAGTAGAGTAATTTTAAGCAGAACAACTGAAGTGCAACGACCTTAGTGTGCGGCACGCGACGGAGAAATCCAATAGAATCAAGAGCGTCCCCTTTTTGCACAAAGGTAACGGGCATGTCCGTGCGGACATCCGTGACTAAACACTAAAGAGAGAAGTCAGCAAAAATGTCATCTAACGGTTATTCCAGCGCTTCACGCATGCACAATCTGCGGTCGCTGTTCAGCGTATTCTCCAGCGATCTTGCAATCGATCTCGGCACCGCCAACACTCTCGTGTACGCGCGCGGAAAAGGCATCGTGGTAAACGAGCCATCCATCGTCGCCATCAATAAAAATACCGGTGAAGTTGAAGCTGTCGGCAAAGAAGCCAAAGAAATGTTGGGGCGCACGCCGGGAAATATCGTCGCCATCAAGCCGATGAAAGATGGTGTCATCGCCGACTTCAAAGTCACAGAAAAAATGTTGAACTACTTTATTCAGAAGGCGCACAACCGCAAGATGCTGGTGCACCCGCGCATCGTGATCGGAGTGCCTTCGGAAATTACGCAGGTAGAAAAGCGCGCGGTCATGGACTCGGCCTATCGCGCGAAAGCCAGCGAAGTACATCTTGTCGAGCAAGCGATGGTGGCTGCCATTGGCGCGGGTTTGCCGATTACCGAGCCTAGCGGCAACATGGTCGTAGATATCGGCGGCGGCACCACAGACATCGCAGTAATTTCTTTGAGCGGCATCGTTTACTCTCGTTCAGTCCGCATGGCCGGCAACCAGATGGATGAAGCCATCATGAATTATCTGAAGCGGAAATATAACCTGCTGGTTGGCGAGCGCACTGCGGAACAAATCAAAATTGAAATCGGTTCGGCATATCCTCTGGACAAACCGCTGACCATGGAAATCAAAGGCCGCAATTTGATCGAAGGCGTGCCGAAGACGATCACGGTTGATGACAGCGAAATTCGTGAAGCGTTAAGCGAGTGCATCTCGACGATCATGAATGCGGTTCGCGTAGCACTCGAACGCACACCACCGGAACTTTCTGCGGACATCAGCGATCGCGGAATTGTTCTCACCGGCGGCGGCGCGTTGATCAAAAATCTGGACAAGCGCATCCGCGAAGAAACCGGGCTTCCAGTTTCCATTGCCGACGATCCACTTTGCAGCGTGGTGCTGGGCACAGGAAAAATGCTGAGCGACTTCAACCTGCTGCGCAAAATTTCAATCGAGTAAATAGCAGTGGGCTCAGTCGGTCAGTCGTTAGCCAAACAGTTGGCCACGACCACGAGGCCATCGATCGACCACTGTTGTTCTATGGAAAACCTGTCTACACCGCTATCGCAACGTCAGCATCCTGGTGGCAGTTCTGTTTGCCCAGGTGCTTGGCCTCGCCATTCAAGTCCGCCGCACCAATGGGGACGAATCCAGCCGCTTGATCCGTGTGTGGGCAGTCGGCATCATCACTCCACTCGAAAAAGCCATCGTCTGGATGCAACACGGCAGCGGCAATATGTGGCATGAGTACGTTTACCTGCGCGGAGTGCGCCAGGAAAATCGCGATCTGAAGATGGAAATCGAACGCCTGCGCCTGGAGCAAGTTCGCTTGTCCGAAGATGCCGGACAGGCCCGCCGCCTGCAAAATCTGCTGGCGTTCAAAGAACAGTTCGTTGGCCAAAACAGTGCCGGCCCAGGTAATCGGTGGAAGTGGCAGTGAGCTATCGCGGTCTGTCTTTATAGATAAAGGTTCGAACGATGGTATTGCGAGTAGACATGGCCGTGATTACCGCGGATGGATTGTGGGCAAAGTGCTGCGTGCCCAGGGATCAACCTCGCAAGTGCTGTTGATCAACGATCAGTCGAGTGGCGTCGGCGCAATCCTGGAAATTCCCGCCTGCAAGGAGTGTTGCGAGGGACTACGGTCGGTGAGGTAGTTCTGGAAAGAGTCATGTCGATGAAGCGGTGGCTGCGGGGGAAATGGTTCGTACCAGCGGCGGCGATGCAATCTTCCCCAAAGGTTTGCCCGTGGGAACGGTCACCAAGGTCAATCGTACTCCGGAATCTTTCCTGAGCATTCAGGTTAAGCCATCCGTGAACCTAAGCAAGCTGGAAGAAGTGCTGGTGGTGACGGAAAAGCAGGAACGCATTCCGGCCATGGCGGACAAGCCATCCGAACGCGCAGTGGATATTCTGGCGCGTCGCTTGCCGTCAGTTCCGGACAAACCGGTGGATCCAAAAGCTCAGCCGGGAGCGACAACTCCAAATCAGCCGGGTGACCCCAGTAAGCTGAAGCCGAATACGGCCGCACCGAAACCCCAGGGCATAGCTGCAACCGAAGGCACGACTGCCCAGGGCAGTACACCCAAGAAAGCGGAACCCGCTAAAAAGCCGTCCCAGTCGGTGATTGAAGTATCAGACGGCGTGAGCAAGAACCCGACTCCTCCTGCACCTAAGCCGGCAGTCGAAGCACCGAAGCCCCCGGCGGAACAGGACAAGCCGCAATAACGTGCAAATTACCTACACATCTGGAGAACAAACGGAGGTCTACCGCTTTAGTCTCCCGGTAGCGATTGCCGTACCGCTGGTGGCAATCCTTCTGCAATCGTTTCTACCCTTGCGGATGCCATTTTTCGGGCTGTTCGATTTGCCTTTGCTGGTGACGATTTTCTTCGCCGTGGCCCGTCGCAGCCAGGTTTCCGGCATGCTTACGGGAGCGCTGATCGGGCTAGTGCAGGACTCTTTGTCCCATCAGCACATAGGTTTATACGGAATTGCCAAGACCGTGATCGGTTATGTGGCGTCCTCCCTGGGAGTCAAACTGGATGTCGAAAACGCAGGTACGCGCTTCCTGCTGACGTTTGTTTTCTACTGTGTTCACCAGGTCATTTATTTCAGCGTGGCCCGTGGTCTGGTTGGACTCAGCCTTAGCTGGAGTTGGCAGCACGAGCTGTGGGCAGCCCTGGCTAATGCGATTCTCTCGGTATTTTTGTTCCTGGCGCTGGACCGGTTAAAACTCAGAGCATGAAAACCGTCGTTGGTCTTCGGTCGCTGGTCGTCGGCCTGTGCAATCGGCTGACTGGCGGGCCCTACGCGAATGACTCTGTCCCTCCGTCACTGCCAAGCCAACGCTTTGCTCCGCGCAAAACTATTACAATAAAGATTAACCTACCGGGTTTTGGCCACCGGCCAACGACCAAAGGCTAACGACTATTTTATGTTTGGTCGCGACGAAAAAGTCTCGCAAGGCCGCCTGACTGCGGTGCAATACATCATCCTCGCAATTTTTTTGTGCTGGCTTACGGCCTGTGGCGGCTGCAGGTTTCGCAAAGCGATTTGTATTCCACGCTCGCGGAAAAAAATCGCATCAGGGAAGTTCCCATCCTCGCCCCGCGAGGAAAGATTCTCGACCGTGAAGGGCGTGTCATCGTCGACAACTATCCTTCGTTCAGCGCGCTGCTGCTGCGCGATTCATTGCGCGACCTGGTGGCTGATTCCGACATGATCGCGCACGGCCTACATCTCGATCCCAAAGAAGTGCAAAGACCGGATCAAACGATTCGCATCCACTGCCGCAGTACCAGCCGATCTATCTGAAAGATGACATCACGCCAGACGAATTGGCCTTCATCGAGTCGCACACAACGAGTTGCCGGAACTCGACACCATCATGGCGCACCGGCCGCTTGTATCCGCGCAACGGTTTCATGGCGCACCTGATCGGATACGTCGGTGAAGTCAGCGAAGAGATGCTGAACCATCCACGATTTGAGCTCTACAACCCGGGCGATATGGTCGGGACAATCCGGGGTGGAACTCGAGTACAACAACATCCTGATGGGCAAAACGGATCGCGGCAGGTTGTGGTCAACAGCAAAGGCAAGGAAGTTGGCCGTTGGGTGAGAAGCCTGCCGAACCGGAAAGCCGCTTAAGCTCACGATTGATCTCGATGTGCAGATTGCCGCAGAGCAGGCGCTGGAGGGAAAAAATGGCGCGATCGTTGCCATGGATCCGCACACCGGCGAAATTCTTGCGATGGTCAGCCGGCCAACTTTCGATCCGAACGATTTTGCGGTGCGAATTTCCCGCGATGAGTGGAGCAAGCTGGTCAATGATCCCGACAAGCCGTTGCTGAACAAGGCGATTCAAGCGCAGTTGGCGCCTGGCTCGACATTCAAGATCATCATGTCGGTGGCGGGATGGCAGGAAGGTATCGCGCAGACCCTCCACGTGAACTGCAATGGTGGAGCAATTTCTATGGACGACGTTTCGGATGCTGGGTGAAGAGCGGACATGGTGCAGTTGATCTCACCAAAGCGATTTACCAGTCCTGCGATGTTTTCTTCTACACGCTGGCGGAAAAGTTGGGGATCGACCGATTGCAAAATATGCCACGTCGTTCGGCCTGGGACAGAAAACCGGCATCGATCTGCCAAACGAAGTGACCGGCGTCATGCCTTCGGAAGAATGGAAGATCCGCAACTTCAAGCAGAAGTGGTTTGCCGGCGAGACCATTTCGGTCGGCATCGGCCAGGGCGCCGTGGCGATCACTCCCGTGCAGTTGATGCGTGCCATCGGTGCATCTCGATGGATGGCGAATGGTTGTGCCGCACGTCGTCAATCCGAGCGGCCTGCCGCCTGGGTTTATGCTTGAAACCAGGTTACACGGACGTGAAGAATATTCGATCGACATGTTGGGTGGACAACCATCACCGACGCGATGGGCAAGGTGTTGTTGCCGGGGGGTACGGCCCCGTCGGCCCACGTCCGGGAATTGATATCGCGGGTAAGACTGACCGACGAAATTGTTTCGCTCGCACTTCGCGCCAAGCATCATGAACGAATGACGATTCGCACAGAACGGCTGGTTCGTCGGATTCACCCCTCGACGCAATCCCGACATTATCGTTTGTGTACTCTTTGAAGGTGGCGAGCATGGCCGGCTGGCTGCACGCCTGGCAACCCAGGTCATCAAGGCTTTCGTGGAAAAGCAGCGTAGGCAGCCAAGCAAGCTGGCGAAGTCCGACAGCAAAGCCGACGTCGCCGCCGTTTGGGATGAGGGAGAAGGGAAGACGGACGATTTTCAGGGCGGACACTTCGACGTAAAGCTCTCTAACAAGAAAGTTGCTTTGGCCACCGCCGCGCCGGGGGTGAACTAATGTCAGTTCTCGGATATCAGTTCCCGGTTCTCGTTTGGCCAGCGAACAGCGACCAGAGGCCAGCGACTAACCCATGGCACGTTACGTTTCATTTCGCGATTTCGACTGGCTGCTCTCCTGTTCGTGTTCATCATCTGCGGACTAGGCGTGTACGAAATCCATAGCGCCACCGAACACACCAAGTTTGCCAGCACTCACATCAAGCAACTCTATTGGATCGCCGGCGGGGTTGCTGTCATGTTTGGGCGAGCCTGTTGAACTATCACACGCTGCTCAACAAGTTCACTGGATGTACATTGCTGCTCTGGGCTCGCTGATGGTCGTCATCGTGTTTGGCCAGCGTTATCTGGGCGCAAAGCGCTGGGTAAAGCTGCCGAGATGGGTGTGC
>CAWBXL010000221.1:0-5636 GCA_963792305.1 uncultured Acidobacteriaceae bacterium
CAGAACACACACACACACACACACACACACACATGATGGATACCTGGTCTACATGAACGGCGGGCTGATGCTGGTGGGCGGGACCTCAGCGGCTTCTCCATCTCTGGCGGGGATTATGAGCTTGGTGGTACAAGGTACAGCCGCACCACAGGGAAATGCCAACCCGGTTTTCTACACGCTGGCTGCGCGACAAAATTCCGGAGGAGCAGCCGTGTTTCATGACACTACTTCCGGAAGCAATAGCGTGCCGGGAGTGACTGGATTCAATGCCGCGGTTGGCTACGATCTGGGTTCCGGGCTGGGTTCGATAGACGCGAACATGCTGGTCGCGCATTGGAGTGAGGGCAGCGCTCCGCCGCCTCCTTCATTTGCGGTGAGTACTCCGGCGACGGTAAATCTGGCAGCGGCCAATACAACTCCCGTGAGCATAAGCGTGACAGCAAATAATGGATTCAGTGCTCCAGTAACTTTGGCGGTGAGCGGACTGCCAGCTGGGGTCACCGCCAGCTTCAATCCAAGTACATTGTCCGCACCAGGTTCCGGGACCACAATTCTGACTTTTACATCCACACTGAGTGTTGCGGCTGGAACTTACAAGCTCACGGTTACGGGGACTTCCGGGGGAACAGCGAAATCTGCTCCCATGAATTTGACGGTGACCGTGCCGGCCACTTTCAACATGAATACTTCTACGAGCTCTGCCACCATGCTGGCTGGCAAGAGCACAACTGTTTCTGTTTCCACCGCAGTCTCTTCCACCTTCAAAACGGCTGTCAGCCTCACGGTTACCGGCCAACCGTCCGGGCTTACAGCAAACTTTTCTCCCACCAGCATTAAGGCCCCGGGATCGGGCAGCAGCACTTTGACAATTTCAGCGGCTGCGTCCTTAGCGCCGGGGACTTACACGCTCACTATCAACGCGAGTGGTGGCGGGGTCGTACGCACCGCTACCGTGACTGTAAATGTTTCCGGATTTACTTTGGCGGTAAGTCCGGCTACGGTTTCGCTGGCTCCAGGGGCAAAAGGGAGTTTAACGATAACGACCACAGCTGTTGCTGGATTTAATTCTGCGATTACGCTTTCGAATTCGGCATTGCCTGCGGGAATTACTGGGAGCTGGAGTGCGAACAAGGTAAATGCACCCGGGGGTGGGAGTGTGACGCTGAATCTGACGCGCGGGACCACGGCGAAGGTGGCGAATTCGACTATTACGATTACGGCTGCTGGTGGGTACAACAAGACGGCGACGTTTACCTTGAGCGTGACCGCGCATTGAATTGAAAATAACTGAGTGGTACTAACTCAGTTTTCGGCCGTGGGTTCGGGCGCCGTGACCTCATCATTGTGTGCTAAATTCCTTTTTCTGCTCGCCATCCAAAGAAAGATAGCTAAAGGTATTGACGTCCCAATCAACCATCCATTGGCCGAATAGAATGCACGGGTGACTCGTGCAAAACGCCTTAGATCGTAATGTGCAATGGCATAAATATTGAATCCGACGAATAATACCCCGGATATTCTCAGCAAAGTCTTCGCGCTACGGGGCCAGGGCCAAAAGATAGAAATGAGTGAGACAAGGAATACTCCGGCCAAAACGCTCTTGGAGAAGTAAAAGGCATTGACGGCTGAGATTGACTGGAGAATGCCGATGTGGGATAGCCCGTATATATCCAGTCCAGCAAATGTCAGGCCTAGCACGCCCGCGGCCGTTGCTGTTCGCTGTGGTGGAACGAATATTTTGCCCGCTCGATAGGAACTTATCAAAAGGAGCGTGCTTCCCAGAATGCATAGAGAGAGGTAGACGGCACTAACTTTGCCAAGGCGTGTTGTCAGAACGCGCTGAGCCTCCTTGTCTCCTTGTGCGCTGGCTTTGCGAAACCAGCGGTAAGCCTCCGCGTTGTCATGCTGCACTCCGCGACCGTAGTAGTACATATAGCCGAGATCGTATTGACCCCTCGCAAAGCCCTGCTGGGCTGACTTGCGGAACCAACGGACTGCTTCCGCATGATCTCTAGGTACCCCTTGACCTTGTTCATATGCCGAACCGAGGCCGTCCTGGCCCCATGCGTCGCCCTGCTCGGCGGCTTTGCGATACCAGCGGACCGACTCGGTATAATCCTGCGGCACTCCCTTGCCATCGTAGTACATGCCGGCTAGGGCGTCCTCGGCTCTCGCGCAACCCTGCTCGGCGGCTTTGCGGTTCCAGAGAAGAGCCTCGGCATAGTTTTGCGGAACTCCTTGGCCATAGTATTGAAGATATCCGATGGCGTATTGGGCCTTGGCATCGCCCTGATCAGCGGCTTTGTGGTACCAGCGAAGTGCCTCGCTGTAGTCCTGGGACACTCCCTTGCCGTAGTGGTACATCTGGCCGAGCTCGAACTCAGATTTCACGTCGCCTTGCTCGGCACGAGCCCGGCATAGACTCGCGGCCTCGACGAGTTGGCGCTGGTTGGCTCTCGCTTTGGCAAAGTGCCAAGTGATTACGCCCCCACAGATCAGCACCAGACAACTAACGAGCGCAACAATCTTCCAGAAAAGTTTCATGGAACCACTTCCCCGGAGGAGAAGTCGTTGGACTTATACGCGCTCTAATACTATCGCCATCCCCTGCCCCACGCCTACACACATGGAAGCTAATGCGTACTGCATCTTAGAACGCTGCAATTGACGCGCAGCAGTCAGCACTAAACGAGCCCCACTCATACCCAGCGGGTGCCCCAAGGCAATGGCTCCGCCATTCGGATTCACTTTTTCACTGTCATCTGGCAGGCCGAAGTCGCGTGTGATGGCCAGGACCTGTGCCGCGAAGGCTTCGTTTAATTCGAAGAAATCTATATCGTTGATGGATAATTTCAGGCGTGTCAGCAGCTTTCGCGTGGCTGGGATCGGGCCTATGCCCATGAAGTTGGGATCTACTCCGGCAGCGTTGGCTCCGACGATTCTTGCCAATGGTTGTAGGCCGAATTTTGCGGCGGCACTTTCCGAAGCTACGAACATGGCGCATGCGCCGTCGTTGATACCCGAAGCGTTGCCTGCAGTCACTGTTCCGTTCTCACGAAATGGCGTTGACAGTTTGGCGAGGGCTTCCAAAGTTGTGTCAGCACGCGGGTGCTCATCCTGCGTGACGGAATTTACCTTGCCTTTTCCCAAGGGTACGTCTACTGCGGTGATTTCTTCGTTGTAAAATCCAGTCTTCTGGGCTGCGGCGGTTCGTTGTTGGGAACGAAGGGCAAACGCATCCTGCGAGGCGCGGTCAATTTTGTATTTTTCGGCTACGTTCTCCGCAGTTTCCCCCATGGAGGCTGTGCCATACATTTTCTGCATCAAGGGATTAGCAAAGCGCCAGCCCAGCGTCGTGTCATAAATTTCCGCGTTGCGGGCAAAAGCCGATGTGGCTTTAGGCATCACCAGCGGGGCGCGGCTCATACTCTCTACGCCACCGGCGATGGCCAGTGAAATTTCATCGGCGGCAATTCCGCGGGTGGCACTGGCGACCGCTTCCATACCCGAAGCGCATAGGCGATTCACCGTTACTCCCGGCACCGACTGCGGAATGCCTGCCAACAGCAAAGCCATGCGCGCCACATTACGGTTGTCTTCGCCGGCCTGGTTGGTGCATCCGTAGACGACTTCGCCGATCGCTTCCCAGTCGGCTTTTGCGAACTTCGCACGCAATGCCTTTAAAGGATGCGCTGCCAGATCATCGGCACGGACCTGTGCCAGGGCACCGCCGTATCGGCCGATGGGGGTACGGACTCCTTCGCAAATAAACGCATTTGCCATATCCCATAGTTTTGCTTACCAAAGGGCAGCATGGCAAATTGAACCGGCAGCGATGTAGGTAACGCTTACGGCACTTTCCCGAGAGCCTATCTTTGTAGAATGATAGACGATTGATTCATTGATCGAACGATAGTAGCGAGGACGTATGAGAAAAATAGTTGGCCTATTTAGCCTGCTTCTGGTTGCACTGAGCATCGCAGCCCAGATCGAGCCCACACCTCCACAGAGCACCGCGCCCGACGTGCAACCGATGGATGAGATGCCGGTGTTCCGTGTGAAAGTGGTCACACGCAGCACCAAGGCGGTGAATTACCGCCATCGCGGCGGCTCGACGCGGGTGGATTTTGTGGGCACCAACCTGATGCCCGAGGCCAAGGGCAGCGCCAAGGTGAACAGTAAAGAAGGACGGTTGCAGATCAATGCTGACTTCAATCACATGGGGCCAGCGAGCAAATATGGCGCGCAGTATCTAACGTTTGTGTTGTGGGCCATCACTCCTGAGGGGCGTTCGGTCAACCTGGGAGAAGTTTTGTCGGATGACGGCTCTACCAAAATCGAAGTCACGACCGATTTACAGGCCTTCGGCATGATTGTGACCGCGGAGCCTTATTTTGCGGTAGTGCGTCCCAGCAACGTGGTGGTTTTGGAAAATGTGATCCGGCAGGAAACCAAGGGTTTTGAAACGGCGATCGATGCCCGCTTCGACATGCTGGAAGGCGATCAGTATGTGGTGGACGTCAGCGCCACACAATTACCGTCGTCAACCTCAATGCCAAATACTCCAGTGGATTTGCTGGAGGCCCGCAATGCGGTGGCCATCGCCAAAGCAGCTGGCGCTGACCAATACGCCGGCGATAGCTTGAGGAAAGCGCAGGACATGTTGAACCGCGCCGAAGACTACCTTAAGCGCAAGCAGGGACGGACTCCCATCGGCACAGCGGCTCGCGGGGCCACGCAGATGGCGGAAGATGCGCGCGTGCTGACCCTCCAGAAAAAACATCAGGAAAAAGTTGAGGCGGAAAGACGACGCATTGAAGACGCGCGGGCCAAGGCCGAGGCCGACGCCAAAGCGGCGGCAGAAGCAGAGGCTGCGGCTAAGGCCCAGTCAGAAGCAGATGCCCGCAGGCGCGCTCAGGCAGAAGCTGACCAACTAGCGGCAGAAAAAGCCCGGGCTGAGGCACAAAGGCTGCAAGCCGAAGCGGATGCCCAGCGCGCGGCTGCGGATGCGGCGCGAGCCCAAGCGCAGTTAGAGCAACAAAAAGCCCAGGCGGAGTCGGAGAAAAATCGCCTGGCGGCCGAAGAAGCCATCGTCAGAAAGAAGAGATGCGCGCCCGTTTACTCGAGCAGCTGAACCAGGTTTTAGAAACGCGGGACACGCCGCGCGGCCTGGTGGTCAACATGCCTGACGTGCTCTTTGACAGCGGTCAATACACCTTGAAACCCGCTGCCCGTGAACGGCTGGCCCGAATTTCAGGCATCGTGCTCGCCTATCCCGAACTCAGGTTGGAAGTGGAAGGCCATACCGACAGCATCGGCGGGGATGAATTTAATCAGCGGCTTTCGGAAAAGCGTTCAAATTCGGTGCGTGATTACCTGGTGGACTCTGGTATCCCCATGAATAACATCATTGCCCGTGGATTTGGCAAAACGCAGCCTGTGGCTGACAACGCCACCTCCGAGGGAAGGAAGCTGAATCGTCGCGTAGAGATGATCGTCTCTGGGGATGTAATCGGCAACATGATGGGGACCCCGGCAGCCAGCACAAATACACCGGTCACAACACCTCAATAGAACTGCTGCTAGGAGATTTTGTTACACAAACCGGAAAATCTGACCCTTGGTTTAACGATCTG
>CAWBXL010000222.1:0-18687 GCA_963792305.1 uncultured Acidobacteriaceae bacterium
TCCTGAGCGGCCTCCCCGCCTGGATTGGGAAACTGGGACAGAATCTTCACTTTTAAAGCTTATGAATATTGCGATCATTGGTTTGGGCTACGTGGGCTTACCACTTTCTTTGCATTTCGCCTCCGTGCGGGAGCAAAAGTCCTTGGGATTGATGTCGATCCAAACAAGGTCTGTTTGATCAACAGCGGTAAGTCTGTACATCAAACATATTGAGTCACCGAAGTTCCCAAAGAAGTGGATGCGGCGCATTTCAGCGCTTCCTCAGATTTTCAGGACATTAAAGGGATGGACGCCGTGATCATCTGCGTCCCAACGCCACTTACAAAACATCGGGAGCCAGATATCTCCTATATCCTCAAAGACAGGTGAAGCCATTGCTCCCCAGCTCAGTCGTGGCATGTTGGTGGTTTTGGAGTCGACTACATATCCCGGCACCACCGAGGAAGAATTGCGGGTTGTGCTGGAAGCAAGGGTCCGGGTTGAAGGCCGGCGTCGATTTCCACCTCGCGTTTTCGCCTGAACGTGAAGATCCAGGCAATCCATAAGCCGGGTTTCGGAGATCCCTAAGATCGTTGGAGGTTACACGCCCGCGTGTGCTGAGAAAGCGGTAGCACTGTACAAAATCGCGATCAAGACAGTCGTGCCTGTATCGTCATGTCGCGTGCAGAGGCGACCAAACTGCTCGAGAATATTTTTCGCAGCGTGAACATCGCGCTCGTGAACGAATTGAAGGTAGTCTATGCCGCGATGGGGATTGATATTTGGGAGGTAATCAACGCTGCGAAGACGAAGCCATTCGGATACATGGCATTTTATCCCGGGCCGGGCTTAGGCGGTCACTGTATTCCCATTGACCCGTTTTATCTGACATGGAAGGCACGCGAATTTGGTAAACACACACGTTTCATTGAGTTCGCCGGCGAGATCAACACCGCCATGCCGGAACATGTCGTCAATCAAATCGGCGAGGCATTAAACGCAGTGGGAAAACCAATGAGTGGAAGTCGGGTGCTTATTTTAGGATTGGCCTACAAGCCAAATGTCGATGATGACCGTGAGACTCCCCGAGCTATCATCTGATGGATCTCTTGGATCGACGCGGAGCGAAGGTCGATTACTACGATCCTCATGTTCCCGTCATTCGTCCGACGCGTGAACACCCACATTGGGCTGGGTTGAAGTCGATTTCCTGGAGTGGCGATGCCGTTCGCCAATATGATGCTGTCGTCATTGCCACGGCGCATGATGCGGTGAACTACAAGCAACTCGGCAAATGGGCATCGACCATTGTTGACACTCGGAATGCGATGCAGAGTGTTCCGGTGCCTCCCGACTGCAAAGTTTGGAAAGCACAAGAAGTTTAAACGCCTTCTAAGCAAAACACTGACTATCCTTTTCAACCGATCCGAGTTGCTAAAATGTTCAACCATCATCGATTAAAGAACTACATCGCCGGCATAGGTACAGGTTCATTTCGAATGCTGCTTCAGGTGGTCGTCGGACTTTGGCTGACACCATTTATACTGCGATATTTGGATCGGCAGGAATTTGGAATTTTCAGCCTTACCCTCGAGGTCCTGACATGGCTCACGCTCTTGGACATCGGCATCACGGCAGGCTTGCGGGCACAAGCCGCACGCTTCGATAACCGGACGGAACAGGAGAAGATCAACCGGCTGGCAAGCACGGCGTTTTTTGCACAAAACTTCATCGTTTGCGTAGTGTTTGTTGGAGGGCTTGCCCTGGCGTATTTCTTCCCACATTTTTTCCCATTCGATCTGATTTACATCATGACGCGACGATTGTCATGGCTCTGTGTGTTTTGGGGAGTTGCTGTTAGATCGCGAGCCAGACATTTTCTGCTCTTCTCGTGGCAAATCAGCAAATGCATGTGGATAACATGATCGGTGTCTTACTGATCTGATTCGGACCGTCCTGATAGTCGTTTTACTCAAATGTGGTTTTGGAATTTTCTCACTCGCTATCGCTCATGTAGCGGCGAGGACAATGACAGCGATCCTGGCGTTATGGCGGGTTTATCGGCTCCTGCCCAACCTGCAAATTCGTTATCGCCTGGCCTCATGGGAAGATTTCGGAAAATCGGGGGGATCGGCATTTGGTTGAGCCTGGGAGGACTTGCTGGAATCGCTATCGAGTCACTTGATAGCGCTGTGACGGCCAAGGTCATATCCATGGAAGCGGTGACTTCGCTGGTCTTGACTCACCGTTTCTATGTGACCCGGGCAGCCTTGTGTGGCGGTTTCTCTCAGAAACTGCCCGGCCGATGTTGGGACAAATGTTGGGCGAGAATAAAATGGCCGGAAGTTTGAATGCCTATCGCCAGATTTTCGCTCTATCCGCCGGTTTCGGCGACGTACGCCCGCTTTTGCAGTCTGGTCTGGCAATGGATGCTTTATTCCGCAATGGGTCGGTTCAATGAATTATGCGGGTAAATACGTCGATCTCGCGTTGGCAATTTCGATGATCGTACATCTCTGGGTTTTGCCGAATCGCGTCATTCTTTCGGCAAACCTTTGTGTTCGGGAGCCATGCCTGATTCGTTTTTGCGAAGGTGGCCTCAATTTGGTGTTATCACTTTGGTTGGGCAAGCGGTTCGGGGTTGTTGGAGTTATCACAGCTACGGTAATTGCCTCCGGCCTTGACTTCATTATGGCTTTTACCGCTTCTGACAGCGCGAATGTTTAACCGTCCTTTCTGGCAGTTCGTTTGGGACGATGCCGCGCGTGTCCTGGTATTGATTGTTCTTCTGTTGCCTATTGCATTCGTCGCGCGCGGTTTTGCGAACGATATTTCAGGTTATTTGGGGGCCGCCATCGGTGCGCTGATAACATCTCTCTGCGGGATTGGCCTCGCTGGTTCATTATCCTGGATCGGGCGGTTCGAAGTCGTCTTCGTATCCGAAATCTTTACGGACAGGCTTATCTCAGCACGAGGCGGATATTCGCCGGTGGTCGGGTTCCTGGAAGCTTTTCGCCTGGCATTATTCAAACCCGTACTGGACCGCGTATTGAATCCGGCCACCGGCTCCAACAACATTGAAATGTTTACCCTCCCCGGCGGACGGGAAATCTATCTGCAACAGTTTGTACCGTCATTTATCCACAACCACGCCTGGACGGTTGTCGCCTTTGCCGCCGTCGCGGCGACAATTCTCAAGGGACTGTGCGACTACGCCGGTACGTACCTGGTGAACCACGCCGGTTTCGGCATGGTCACCGATCTCCGCAACAATCTCTATGATTCCATCCTGCGGCGTTCGGCGGCATTCTTTCAGAAACACACAACGGGAACGCTGATCTCCACCATCATCAACGACATTGAGCGCGTCCAATACGCGATGTCGAGTGTTCTATCGGAGTTCCTCCAGCAGTTTTTCACCTTCATCTTCACCGGTGTATTCGTAGTATTGCTGGGCCGGGAACTGGCCTGGGTACTGGTCTTATTCATTCCCATCATCGTCTATTCCGCCGCCAAAATCGGCCGCAAAGTAAGGCACACCACCCGCAGAGGCCAGGATGATTTGGCCGACGTGCAGAACATTCTCCAGGAAACCATTACCGGTAACCGCATTGTAAAAGCCTTCAGTATGGAGTCCTGGGAAATCGCCCGCTTCCGCAGGGCCGCACAAAAACTCTTCAAGGCTAATATGCGCTCGGTGGCGGCAGCGGCAATCAGCTCACCGTTGATGGACATCTTCGGCGCCGTCGCCATCGTCATGCTGCTGTTGTTAGGGCGGGACAAGATTGCGCACGGCGAATTCACCTTAGGCACTTTCGGCGGCTTTGTCGCGCTTGTATTCAGCCTCTACAATCCGGTGCGCAAGTTCGCTGTCTTCAACAACAGCTTCCAGCAGGCGCTGGGCGCGTCGTCGCAACTTTTTCAATTCATGGATACCGCCGACGAGGTCGTGGAAAAACCCGGCGCCCAGACATTGCCAAAATTTGCCAGTTCCATTCATTTTGAAAACGTGAGCTTTTCCTACGAAGGCACTGATAGCACGGCGCGTGAGATCCTGTCCGACATCAATTTAAAAGTAAATGCCGGACAGGTATTAGCGGTAGTTGGCTCCAGCGGCGGGGGCAAAAGTACGCTAGTGAACTTGATCCCACGTTTCTTCGACGTAACCACAGGCCGCTTAACTATCGATGGTTGTGATGTCCGTCATGTCACATTGTCATCTTTGCGTTCGCAAATCGGAGTGGTCACGCAGGAAATTGTTTTGTTCAATGACACGCTCCGCAATAACATCGCCTATGGACAGCCCGGCGTTTCACAAAAAGCCGTAGAAGAAGCCGCCAAAGCCGCGCTGGCGCATGACTTCATCACGCAACTCCCCGCGGGCTACGACACCGTAATCGGAGAGCGTGGAGTCCGCCTGTCCGGCGGCGAGCGCCAAAGAATCGCCATCGCGCGCGCCATCCTGAAAAATGCTCCTATCCTGATTCTCGATGAAGCCACCTCGGCGCTCGACTCCGAATCCGAAGCCCTGGTGCAATCCGCATTGCATAACTTGATGGTAGGCCGCACGGTCGTGGTGATTGCGCACCGTCTCTCCACTGTCCGCCGCGCCGACCGCATCGTGGTCATCGAAGACGGACGCATTACCGACATCGGCTCCCACGAAGAACTAATGAAACAAGCTCGGCACTTACCGCCGGTTGTATGATCTGCAATTCGTAGAATTGGACTCACCCAAGATGAGCGAGGCGCCGCTAAGGCAATAATCATGCCCATACGATCCATGACCGGATTCGCACAGGTGAAAGGCCAGTTGTCCGACAGCGATGGCAAGGACAGCTTGGTTTCACGTGTCTCTCAAATCGGTCAACCATCGTTTTCTCGACCTGCACTTCCGCATGCCGTCGGAAACCGATGCGCTGGAAATGAAGCTGCGCCGCCTGTTCAAAGAAAAAATTGCCCGCGGACATGTCGAGCTCTCCCTGAACCTCGACCGCTGCGGCAACAACGGATGGCGCTGAACCGCGATTGGTGGAGCTATATCCAAGCCTTCCGCGCCGCCGCCGCCGAGTTAGCCTGGCGCAGATCCTGACCTCAACATAATCCTCCGTATTCCCGGAGCATTGGACTCGAGCAGTGTACCTGCCGATGAAGAACTTGAAGCCGCAGTCTTGGCCAAACGAAGAAGCGCTGCACAAACTGAATCAGATGCGCGAAGAGGAAGGCAAAGGAATCGACAAAGAACTTCGCACTCGCCTCGATCACATTCAGAAAGCAGCCGCAAGTATCGAGAAGCATCGCAAGGCGATCCTGCAAACCTACGCGGATAAAATAAGAACGCGGTTGCAGGAGCTGTTAGCCACGCAGGTAGACCCGGACCGCATCTTGCAGGAAGCAGCCCTGCTGGTGGACCGTAGCGACATCCAGGAAGAGTTGGTCAGACTCGACACCCATGTAAAACACTTTCTGGGAATGCTTGACCAGGGTGGAGAGCTGGGCAAAAAACTGGATTTCTTGCTGCAAGAAATGAACCGCGAAGCAAATACGCTATTGTCGAAAACCTCGGGTCTGGCCGGGGAAGCCTTGAACATCACCGAACACGGACTGGCCATCAAATCCGAAATCGAAAAAGTTCGCGAACAGGTGCAAAACATCGAATGATCGGCATTTATATCATCTCCGCGCCGTCGGGCTCGGGGAAGTCCACGTTAGTCAACGAAATTCGCAAAATTGTGCCGGGACTGGAGTTCTCCGTCTCCTACACCACGCGCCCGCCCCGCGGCAGCGAGCAAAACGGGCGCGAATATTTTTTCCTTACTCGTCCCCAATTTGAAGCAATGCTCAACAAAGACGAGTTCCTTGAGCATGCTGATGTCTTTGGAAATTACTACGGCACTGCCCGCCGTTTTTTGCGGGAAGCCGCAGAGAAAGAACACGATCTGCTGCTCGACATTGATGTGCAGGGCGCGGCACAAATCAAAGCAAAACTGCCGGAAGCGGTAAGTATTTTCATCTTGCCCCCCAATCGTCAAATTCTGGAGTGGCGATTACGTCGCCGCAGTGAAGATTCCGAAGAAGTTATCCAGCGCCGGTTGGTCACGGCCACTCGTGAGATTGAGAATTACTCCAAATACGACTATATTCTGGTAAATGATCGCCTGGAGGAATCTACGGAGTGCCTTCGGTCGGTCCTTCTCGCAGAGAGGTTCAAGCGCACAGGTTCTTTAGGAAATACGCCAGACCCGGGAATTCTGACGCTCGCAGAACGTTGCCGGTTAGAAAACGTAAAAGAAAGATTGAAACCGATCCTGGATTCGTTTCGTAATAGCGATGGTGCCGCGAGCAGTTAGCGGCTGGGAGAATCATATGAAGTTGATGGACGGATTCGACAGTAATTATCGTTATATTCTGGTGGCGGCGCGGCGCGCGCGCCAGTTGCAAGGTGGAGCTCCTCCTGTAATCGAAACCCCTTCCCGCAAACCCTGCCGCATCGCGCAGGATGAAATTAAGGCCGGCAAAGTAAAGTGGGAGAAAATTGACCTGGCGGGTGAGGCTGCGGCGCAAGCTGTGGCTGAAGTAATGGAATCACCTGCGGTCGGCCAAGCCTAAGATAGGTTTATGGAGAGACGGGCGTCCTCGCCCCTCTACAGCATCTTCATGAAAGTAGCCCTTGGTGTTAGCGGCGGTATCGCAGCCTACAAGGCGGCGGAAATCGTCCGTCTGCTGCAAGACCGGGGTCTGCGTGTGCAGGTAATCATGACCCAGTCTGCGCAGGAGTTTGTAAGGCCGCTCACCTTCGCTGCCCTCTCCGGTGAAAAAGTTATTACTGACATCTTCTCGGCAGGAAACGAACAGCCCAACATTGATTCCGCAGTTGAGCACATTGCGGTTGCACAGGCAATTGATGGATTGCTGGTCGCTCCGGCCACGGCTGATGTGCTGGCGAAATTCGCCCAGGGAATTGCTAACGATTTCTTGACCACGCTTTATCTGGCGACCACAGCGCCCGTGGTAGTTGCGCCTGCTATGAATGTCAATATGTGGAACCACCCCGCCACGCAGGGCAACTTGGAGATCCTGCGCAAGCGTGGGGTGAAGATCGTGGAACCGGGCAAAGGATATTTGGCTTGCGGCATGACCGGCCCCGGCCGTTTGGCTGAGAACGAAGCCATAGTCGCGGCATTGCTGGAAGCGATAGGTGCATCACAAGATTTTTCAGGCGAAACAGTCTTAATCACCGCCGGGCCCACACGGGAAAAAATTGATCCGGTGCGCTACCTGACCAACCGCTCCAGCGGCCGCATGGGATATGCCATCGCCGAAGCCGCTCTTCGCCGGGGCGCCCGAGTTTTATTAGTCACCGGCCCGACGGCCATCAAACCTCCGGCGTCCGCCGAAGTGACAAAGGTAGAATCCGCCGCAGAAATGCGTGAGTCTGTGCTTAAGTTTTTGCCGGAAGCCAGCATCGTCATCAAGACCGCAGCCGTAGCCGACTACAGGGCCAAAGACGCAGCCGACCAGAAGATCAAACGCAAAGGCCCGCTGACTCTGGAGCTGGAACCAACCGCCGACATCCTTGCCGAACTGGCGCGCCACAAACAAAACCAGCTAATCATCGGCTTCGCCGCCGAAACCCAAAACGTCCTGGAAAATGCCCGTAAAAAGCTGACCTCCAAATCGCTCGACGCTATCGTAGTCAATGACGTCTCTCGCGAAGGCGTAGGTTTCGACTCCGATCGCAACGCGGTCACCATCATCACCCACGATGAAGTCGTAGAAGTTCCCGAAACCACAAAGTGGGAAGTAGCCCAGCGAGTTCTTGATCAGATCATCCACATCCGTCAAGCCCGCAAGGCCCCAACAATTCGCTAAAGCATATTGGTTTTCCGAATTCGTAACGAAATCATTTCCCCTCAACAAGACATCTTGTTCTTGTTAAGAATCATTCCAACTAGCTACCCTGGCCTCTTCGTCCAAGAAGCAATTCGACTCCATCACCACGAATTAAATATTCAGGAGGGTCATCGAGTGACCACGAATTTCCGCACCATCGCCAGCATCATCTTAGTGGCTGTCTTCGCGACAGCCGTGTCTGCCCAGCAAAAGAAAAAACCGATACCCACTTCACGCTATGTAAACGGCGTACCGTTCTTCATGGTTTTACCTCAGGCTAATGCCCAGCCCAATGCCCTCCGGGCCGCCGCGACAGCCGCGAATATCCCAATGTGGAGCAGCAGTTTCAGTTTCCAGGGAACCACGTTCCCATTCACTATGATCGGCACCAACCCAGCCTCGGGATCCGCAACCACCCAGGTCCCGGTCGTAATTATTCCCATCCGCTATACCTTCTCCAACGGTAATTCGCTATCGGCCAATAGCACGGTGTGCAACGACACGCAAACTTCGGTCCAACGCGTGCAAAACTCCCCTATCTTTCAGAACGCAACCTTCATTCCCGGCGGTACCAACGTCGGCACAACCCAATATGAAGACGCCTACCAGCGGGCAAATTTCTGGGGGAATGTTTCCACCACTTCGCCTAATTACCATGTGCTACTGAACTTTACGACCGCCGCCCTGCAAACCATCAGCGTGCCGCGCCGCAGCGGGACTACTGTCGCCGGACCGTGTGCTCGCATTGGAGAAGTGGATATCAATTTCTTCGACGCTCGCGCACAAAGCATCATTACCAGCCTCGGCATCCCGGCCACCAGCCTGCCGCTGTTCGTGAGTTACAACACCTTCCTGACTTCCGGCGGGTCATGCTGCATTCTTGGCTATCACAGCGCTACTAGCAGCAATCACACGTACGCGGTTGCCGCGTACAGTGATCCCAACATCTTTTCCGTACCTATCCAGGACATTCATGCTTTGAGTCATGAGATCGGCGAATGGATGGATGACCCTTTCGGCAACAACATCGTCCCCGCTTGGGGACATGTGGGACAGGTTTCCGGTTGCCAGAACAATCTGGAAAACGGAGACCCGGTTACGGGAATTGCGTTCACGGTAAGTATGGGTGGATTTACCTATCACCCCGAAGACTTGGTGTTTCTGCCATGGTTCTCGCGACAATCACCCTCATCCGCGGTCAATCACTGGTACACATTCCTGAATTCGTTTAGTGCGCCGCAAGCGGTCTGTCACTGAGGTAGCCAATTTCGGTAAAGGCGCGGGTGCCAACCCGCGCCTCAACCGGGAACTGACAACTGATTTTTATCCCCACCGTAAGTGTGTGAAAATACTCCAGTGCCGGTGACCCTGGATCCCCAACTCAAGCAAGCTCTAGCCGAACGTCTCCGCTACTACAATCAGCTGGGCATCTACGATTTCTATCGTCGTGAAACAAGCACACCAGTTGAAGAAGCAGCGCCCGAAGAAATAACCCACCCTGAAGTTCAGGAAGAAATGACTCCAAGAGCCTTAAAGCCGCTTCCACAAGAAGATGCGCTGACTAGCGCCAACCCCAAACCGGAAACAGGTGTAGCCGATCCCGTTCAGGCGCTAAAAATCATCCGCGAAGACATCGGAGACTGCACACGCTGCGTCCTGCACAAACAAGGACGCCACCAGATCGTCTTCGGAGTAGGCAATCCCAACGCCGATCTGATGTTCATCGGCGAGGCCCCCGGCGCCGACGAAGACATTAAAGGAGAACCTTTCGTAGGACGCGCTGGGCAGCTGCTCAATAACATGATCAAAGCCATGGGCATCAATCGCGAAGATGTCTACATAGCCAACATCATCAAATGCCGTCCGCCGGGGAACAGAACTCCAGAGCGTGACGAATGCGACACGTGTTCACCGTTTTTAATGAGGCAGATCGCGGTGGTGAAGCCGAAAGTAATTGTGGCCTTAGGGGCAGTGGCAGCGAAAACGCTGCTGGCGATCAATGCGCCGATGATCGAGATGCGAGGCCGTTGGTACGATTTCCGTGGCACGAAACTAGCGGTAACTTACCACCCAGCATATTTGCTGCGTGATCCACGTCAGAAAAAAGAAGCGTGGAAAGATTTGCAGATGGTAATGAAAGAACTAGGTTGGCCTATGCCGTCCCGCGGGGTTGACTAAATTTTGACGCAGCTTGCATGGTGCCTGGCCGTTGTTTTCGTGGCGTTATCCGGTCTGCATATTTACTGGGCCTGCGGCGGCAAATTCGCATCAATCGTCACACTCCCAGAACGTAATGGCCAACCGCTATTTCAGCCTGGAGCCGGCCCATCTGTATTTGTTGCAGCACTGTTTCTTTTTGCCGCGTGGCTCGTACTGCAACGCAGCAAGATTGCGCCCCAGGTTCTCCCCTACTGGATGGTCATTTTAGGCACTTGGATCGTTGCCGCCGCATTCATTGCGCGGGCCATTGGTGAATTCAACTACTTGGGGTTTTTCAAACATGTGCGCGAAACGCAATTCGCCCGACTCGATTCCAAACTGTATTCTCCGGCAGCGTTGCTTCTTGGATTAGGGACTGCCATCGTAGCGTGGAGTTGACGCGTTAAAAAACCATCCTGTTTGTTACGATGCCAAAGCTGGTCCTACCATGCCCGAATTCTGCGACGTAGCCTTGCCGGTCCCACTGGACCAGGCCTTCACCTATAAGCTCCCTGAAGGCATGGAGCCGCAGGTGGGTGCACGCGTGTTGGTCCCTTTCCGCCAGCAGCGCATGTCGGGCATTGTCACTGAACTGCATGATCACAAGCCATCAGTTCAAACCAAAAATATAATCAGCGTGCTCGACCCGTCTCCAGTCCTAGACGGCCAACTCGTGAAGCTCGCCAAGTGGATCGCCGACTACTATCTAGCGCCCCTAGGAGAAGTTTTCCGCACCATGCTGCCGCTGGCTGCTGAATTCAAGCGGGTGATTACCTACACCATCACTGAGCGGGGACATCTCATGCTTCATCAGGCCAGCACAACGGGATCATCAGCGCGTTCAAAGAAAACGCCAGATGATCAGATGGCGGAGTTTCGCGTGCTCGAATACCTGGCTGAAGGAGAACCGGTTAAAGAAGCAGCATTGCGCTCAGCCACCAAAGCATCAAGAGCGATCATCAACGGCATAGTACGCAAGAAATGGATTACACGCGAAGACCTTTCCGATGCAAGCGACGCCTCACGCACAGTAAAAATCGCTGTCTTCAAAAGCACTGAAGGTAAGCTCAACGCCAATCAAAAATCATTGTTAGATACCTTGGTTGGAGCGGGCGGACGCCTGGCGGTAGAAGATCTGCAGAGTTTAGAAGTCCCGCGCAGCACACTAAACACGTTGGTCAAACGCGGACTAGTAGAAATTTTAGAAGAGCCAGCCGATAGAACACGTTCGAAGCTGAAGGCGCGTCCATCGCCATTTGATTTCCAATTCAACCCAGCCCAGCAAATAGCACTAAAACAAATCACCGAAGCCGTTAGTGCGAAGAAGTTCTCTGGCATGCTACTGCACGGTGTCACCGGTTCCGGCAAAACCGCGGTCTACCTGACGGCCATGCGTGCTGTGCTGGAAGCGGGACGGTCGTCCATCCTGCTGGTACCCGAGATCGGCCTGACGCCCGCAGTTGCAGCCGACCTGCATCAGGTCTTCGGAGACGAAGTAGCCATCCTGCACTCGGCCCTATCCGACAAAGAGCGCGCCGAGCAATGGCATCGCATCAAGCGTGGAGAAGCACGAGTAGTGGTAGGCACGCGCTCGGCAGTTTTTGCTCCGGTGGCTGATCTCGCACTACTAATCGTGGATGAAGAGCAGGATTCCTCCTACAAGCAGGAAGAAACCCCTAGATACCACGCGCGAGACGTAGCTGTAGTCCGCGCCAAGATGGCAGGAGCGGCGGTGGTCCTGGGCTCGGCCACTCCATCGCTAGAATCCTATTTCAACGCTAAAAAGAATAAATACACTTTGCTCGAAATGCCCGACCGCATAGAAAAGCGCCCGCTCCCCGAAGTAGAAATCATCGACATGCGCCAGGAGTTCCAGGAAACCGGACACGAGCAGGTGATCTCGCGCAAACTCGCCGCAGAGATAAAAGACCGGCTCGAACGCAAAGAGCAGGTCATGGTCCTGCTAAACCGCCGAGGATATTCTCCGCTCGGCTCTATGCCGCACCTGCGGCAAAACTCTGGAGTGCAAAAACTGTGCCATCGCCATGACGCATCACAAACGTGGTCAGCGAATGGAGTGCCACTATTGTGGATTCACCGCTCCAGTCCCAAGAGTCTGCGTGCATTGCGGCAGTGAGTACGTATATTTCATCGGTACCGGCTCCGAGAAATTAGAAGAACTGCTGCACGGAATGTTCCCCCAAGCCAGAATTGGCCGCCTGGATCGCGACACAGTACGCGGCCGCGAAGATTTCGAGCGGGCACTCAACGCATTGAACGAAGGCGAACTAGACATGCTGGTAGGCACGCAGATGATTGCTAAAGGGCACGACATCCACGGCGTAACATTGGTGGGAGTAGTAGGAGCAGATGCCGCTCTGGGATTCCCAGATTTCAGGGCAGCCGAACGCACCTTTCAACTGCTCACTCAAGTCGCCGGACGCGCCGGACGCGGACAATCGCCGGGGAAGGTCGTCCTGCAAACCTACTTCCCCGATCACTACGCCGTCCAGTACGCCGCCCAGCATGATTTTGCGGGCTTCTATGATAAAGAACTCCGCTTCCGCAGCTGGATGCACTATCCGCCATACAGCTCGCTGGCGAACGTCCTGATTCGCAGCAACAAGTTGGACGAAGCATTGCTGTGGTCCGGGACCCTTGGCAGGTGGTTTGAGAAAACCCGTCACGAAGGTGTCCGTGTTTTGGGCCCGGCCGCTGCGCCGATCACGCGTCTTAAGCAGGATTACCGCTATCACTTCGTCCTGAAATCTCCCAGCCGGGAAAAGCTAAACGCAACGTTACGGGCCATGCTCGCATACGCTGTATCGCAGAAAATCCCGCGTACCCAGGTGATCGTGGATGTGGACGCAGTATGGCTGATGTAGCAAATCCGGTGGCGTGAGTTCGCCTCTGTGAGGGCTTCTCTGTGGGATTCTGTGTTCTCTGTGGTTAAAGGTTCAAAAACTAACCACAGAGAACACAGAGTCCACAGAGGAAATGCCACGGAGGAAATCGACACAGCCCGAAGCTCTATAATTCTTTGTATGGCCACCCTGCCAGCCACATCGCAATCCGCCCAGACCAAGTACGAGCCAGTGATTGGCCTCGAAGTCCACGTCCAGCTTCTGACCGTCTCCAAAATTTTTTGCTCCTGTTCCACTAAGTTTGGATCAGCTCCCAACAGCAACGTCTGCCCAGTCTGTCTGGGACTGCCCGGTGCATTGCCGGTGCTGAACAAGAAAGCGGTTGAGTTTGCCACACAGGCGGCCATGGCGCTGAACTGCCGAATCAATGAGACATCCATCTTCGCCCGAAAAAACTATTTCTATCCTGACCTTCCCAAGGGTTATCAGATTTCGCAATACGATAAGCCGCTGGCCGAGCATGGATATATAGAGATCACAGTGGCAGGTGGGACAAAGAAAATCGGCATCACGCGTTTGCACCTGGAAGAAGACGCCGGTAAAAGCCTCCACGAAGGATTTTTGGATGCGGGAGATAAAACCGCCATTGACCTGAACCGGGCCGGCACACCACTGGCCGAAATCGTGAGTGAGCCCGATCTCGCCAGCCCGGAAGAAGCCTATGAATATCTGACCAAGTTGAAAGAGATCATCCTCTACACCGGAGTCAGCGACTGCAATATGGAGGAAGGCTCTCTGCGCTGCGATGCCAATGTCAGCGTGCGCCCGCGCGGTCAAAAGGAACTAGGGACGAAAATAGAAATTAAGAACGTGAATTCCTTCCGCTTCGTCCGCGAAGCGCTGGAGTACGAAATCGAGCGCCAGATTGACGTGCTCGAATCCGGCGGAAAGATTACACAGGAAACGCGTCTCTACAACACCAACGAAGGAAAAACCTACAGTATGCGCTCCAAAGAGCAGGCGCATGACTACCGCTATTTCCCCGAGCCTGATCTTTTGCCTCTGGTGGTAGATGAAAAATGGCAGGCAAAGCTCCGTGCAGAACTTCCTGAGCTACCGGAAGTTAGCCGCAAGCGCATGATGTCCGACTATGGCATCACCGAATACGACGCGCATGTCCTGACCAGTTCCCGATTATTAGCTGATCAATTCGAATCCGCCGCCAAAGCCGCGAAAAACCCCAAACGTGTCGCCAACCTGGTGCAGAGCGAATTTATGGGGCGTCTGAAAGCGAAAAACATTGAGATCGAGCAATCGCCCATCACCATGCAGGGGATAGCCGCATCTGCGGACTTGGTCGAGAGCGGAGCCATTTCCGGCAAAATGCTCAAAGATCTCTACGATCTCTGCTTCGAACGCAACAAGGATTTTCCTGAAATCTACAAAGAACAGGGCAGCCCGCAGCAATCCACCGACACCTCCGCCCTGGAAAAGATCGCAGACGAGCTGATCGCTGCCAACCCTAAACAGGTCGAGCAATACCAAGCCGGTAAAAAAACAGTGATTGGTTTCTTCGTAGGCCAGCTGATGAAAGCCTCCAAAGGCCAAGCCAACCCAAAGCTGGTGAATGACTTACTAATCAAAAAACTGGAAGGGTAACCTCCGCCCAATATCTTCCGTTATCTGAATTTCCGTACTGTTTCCCAGTAGCATTTAACCGGGGTATCCATGTTTAAAAAATGGAAAATCGACCGCATTATCAGCATTACCACACTGGTCGCCGCAATAATCGCGGTCTGCCTCGCAATCAAAAAGCCCCAACCAGTAGCTCAACCGCAGACTCCAGCGATGGCGGCAGTCAATGCGCAATCTTTTCAACAGAAATTTGAGCAGGTAGAAAAACCCAGAGAACCCGAAGTTCCACCCGCTGAAGTTCACATCACAGCAAGTGAAGTAAGCGCAGCTTTTGCTCAGGCTGCTGGAAATATGCCAGCTCCATCGAGCCAGCTTACGCCTGACTCCGATTTAGGCGCTATGCCTGATATTCAGGACAAGCAAGTCAGCTTCGATGGCGATCAGGCCCATGGCCAATTCCTGGTCAACATCGCAGGAAAAAACGTGTGGGTGACAGTCTCAGGTCATATCAGCTCAAAAGATGGATACGTAACCTTTGAGCCAACTGAATTCAAAGTCGGAGATATGAACATCCCGGTATCGCTGGTGAACGATAGGCTACAGAAACGTCTCATGGAAGAGCGTGACCACATGAAACTGCCTGACAACGTAGGCGGTGTCAAAATCGAAAACGGCGAACTGGTGCTAACGCAAAAATAAAGAACGCAGCACTCTTCTTCGTTGCTTAGGTGTTAAGGCTTGCCCTCAAACAGCGGCCACAACTGATTGCCAATCACCCGATACACGGAAAAAGCCCGTCCCGCATCATACGTCCTGCGAAACAGCAGTTCTCCGTAGCCGTCCCCCTCGGCGTCCACCACATCCACAAACTCGCAGCGAGGTTGTGAATCCATATGCGTGGGGTCGCTGATGCTGGAAAAAAGTATGTGAAAATCTGCATAAATATCCTGCCGCACCACCAGCATCACGTGATTCGGCAGCGCTTTACCCGAAAGCTTGTCGAACACCGGAGTGTTTCCTTCAAAAACGAAAATCGGCTCATTCGTAGTCGAAGGATCGTACGCGCCAAACTTTACATCTGTGAATTTAATGGATGAAGCATTTTTAGTTTTCGCAGACTTGGTGGTGCGGACGGGTGTGGCGTCAGCTGAAGTGCCGGCGTGTGCCTGCACTTCTTTCACTGCCAGCTCCTGGACTTTTTCCTGCAAGTTCTTTTCTTCTTCCGTACGCATCGAGTAGTGATAGGAACGGGCCGACTCCTCCTTCACATCTGATACGGCGGTAATCGAGGCGGTAACCGTCCAGCTTTTATCGCTTGCATCATAGAAGCTCGCGTCCGACTGTTGTACTACCGGCTTGCTGCGCTGTAGGACCGGACGGTCCGCAGGCTCCATGGCCTCCTTCGGGGCCTCCTTTGGCGGATTTCCTGCAATCACTACATCCGAATCTTTATCCTTGGCTTTCGGCGGTGTCGGAGCGGGCGCAGGTGCCGGCGTAGTCTGCGGTTTTCCTGCTCCTCCTCGCCGCAAAATTGGAGGTCCTTCGTCCTTCTCCTCCACCGGCGCAAGCGGGGTCGGTTTCTTTGCCGGTTTCTGGTTGTCCGTGGCTGCCAGTTGCCCTCTCCAATCCAATTCCCCAGGACTTGGTGGGCTTTGACGATGGTGAAAGTCCCCTGGGAAATTCCGCTGCGTACGCCCTCATAGACCGTCTCCGGCTCTAAAGCCATAGGGACAGGAGCGGCCTTATAAGCGCTGGCGTCGTAGAAATCCCCGTCCAGCATGATGGTGACGGGCACCAGATGCACCTGTTTTTTGGTGTCAAACTCCAGGATCGCGATCGCCCGCGGACCCTTGCTCCGCGCCCGGTTGGAGGCGATTTGCGCCCATCCCACTGTGGAGCAAACAAAAGTGAAAGCCAACAGCAAAGCGGCTGCGGACAAGCCTTGCCGCGCAGTACAATAGCAGCGTTTAAAAGGAGCAGCAGTCATGAATGTCAATGATAAAGCCCCGGAGTTCACTTTGCCGGACCAGAATGGCGAAGATGTTTCCCTCAAACAATTTCGTGGCAAATACGTAGTCCTCTATTTCTACCCGCGCGCCGACACTCCAGGATGCACCATCGAAGCCTGCGAATTCCGCGACTCTTATAAAAAGATGCAGAAATCCGGCGCCATACTGCTGGAATTTCGCCCGATACCTCAAAAGCCCAAAATAAATTTGCGGAAAAGTTCAGCCTGCCCTTTACCCTGCTGGGCGATGCTGACAAGAAAGTGGCCAATGCCTATGGCATGGTCAAAGAGAAGAACATGTACGGAAAGAAAGTAATGGGCGTGGCCCGTACGACGTTTGTAATAGGCCCAGACGGAAAGATCGTCCACATCTTCGAAAAAGTAAAGCCCGAAGGCCACGCAGAAGAAGTGTTGGAGTATCTGAAGGGCGCAATAAAAGGCGCAGCGTAAGCAGCAACTCAATCGGAAGCGCCTGACAATATGTATATATAGACTTCTGCCCACAAAATTGCGTGCATAAAGGAGACTTCTCATGGGTTCGTCGTGTTGTGAATCGGCGTGACATTTGCGAAGAGATCTGCATGGAAACGGAGCGGTTCCGTGCAGCATTCTGCGCTACTAAATTTTCAATCTCTCGTGCACGGATGTCACCCATCCTGAACTATTATGGCGAATATCATTGTTTA
Source organism: uncultured Acidobacteriaceae bacterium (assembly GCA_963792305.1). GTDB lineage: Bacteria > Acidobacteriota > Terriglobia > Terriglobales > Acidobacteriaceae > CAWBXL01. The sequence continues at coordinate 17,265 of CAWBXL010000222.1, forward strand.
ACGATTAAAACTGCACTCCATGTTGACGCGGGAAGTCGGACTTCGTGGCCAGGGTAAGAAGTCAATGAATCGGGGATTGGATTATTTCGTAATGGATCGCGCCTAATGGGACCTAAGAATCTTAAACGCGGGCAGGCCATTTTGTAATTCGAAGGAGTCTGAACTCGTTGATTTTTGCCGTATGGACGTGGTCGGCGCAGAAAGAACTGAAGTCGATGTCAAGAATTTCGAAAGCTCGAAGAACAGAAACGAGGCGCAGCACCATCGAAAATCGGCAGACGGAGTCCGCCCAAAATCTCTGGAACTCATTTCACCGTTGCAGTCTGGGTAGTCGAAACCGTAAAAGTAGTTTCCGCATGCACTATAGCTTCTTCTTTCCCAGTAGCCGCAGCCACACCGGTCCCAGCTCCAGCCCCAGCCGCCGTACCAATCAAAGCACCCTTGCCGCCGCCGGCAAATCCACCAATCAGGGCACCAGCTGCCGCACCGCCGCCAATCTTGGTAGCATTGCTCTTGGTATGGCTCTTGCCCTTAGCGCGAAAAGCACTTGGTAGAAATTGGAGTCTTGCTTCCCGTTGATCTCCAACTGAAGTCAGACCAGACGCGAGCTCGCGGATCATGCAGCCGTCCGCTCGTCTTAACATAATTCACTTTACCCTTAGCTGGAGCGCCAGACTTCGCCAGCGTCTTGCCGTTTACAACCAAATCATGCGTCAGGTTGGCATCAAACTTCTGGCCGACTTTAGCCGTGCCAGAGTTGATCTGCGACCCAGTTCGCACAGTGATCTTGGTACCAGCAGGGATGGTCGTCGAAGCCATCGCCGCGACCGCCAATACTGCCATCAAGGCAGTAATTTTCAGTGACTTTTTTAACATGCAATCCTCCTAAATCCTTTGTTTCTGATGAGTTTGAGGCCTGGAATCCAGGCCCAACCATAACAAAATCTGGCCAATTTCCTAGTGCCCAAAGGCCATCATGCGACTTGTCCAGCGGGCACGTCTGCATGGTGTGGAATTCTTAAAAGTGTGGAATTAAAACCAATAGCCTTATCTGGCAAAGTGAACCAGCCGCGCAGCGGCGAAATGCGAAAGCCCGACACGGCAGTGCCGGGAAAAGTTAGGATGTAAGAAAGTCCCGAAGGGGACGGCACTGCTTACGAACTGCTTACGAACCATGCCTAAACTTCCCCCGCCACTTCCCCCGAATTCTTTTCCCGTGATCCGCGCAAAGTAAGCCGAGCGATCCTTGGCAAACTTCTGGTGCGGAAAAACGGAAGGAACCCACTGATAGCTCGCATCGTCGAGGTCGAAGCCTATTTAGGCACCGACGACCCCGCCGCCCACGCCGCCTCTGGCCGTACGGCACGCAACTTCGTCCTATTCGGTCCGCCAGGACACGCCTACATCTACTTCATCTACGGCA
>CAWBXL010000223.1:0-7977 GCA_963792305.1 uncultured Acidobacteriaceae bacterium
AAAACATTCTCATACAACTTTTATCACCTGCCATTTCGCCAATCTCGCTTATGACTTGGCGCGCTTGGCAAGTACTCGAAAGGCATCCCAACCTGTACGCCGATATTGCCGCGCGATATGCGGAAACGGCGCCCATTCCCCGCTTTGTCGCGGAGTTTTATGCGAAGCATGCCGACCGTTTGGTCTACGGCACAGACATGGGATTCGAAAGAAGATGTACCGGGTTACCTTCCGAATTCTCGAGACGCTCGGACGAGCACTTCTACGAACACGGCATGTTCGGTTACCACTGGAGCCTGAATGGATTCGGACTTCCAGACGAAGATACTGCGGAAGGTCTATCGCACCAATGCGGAGAAAATTCTAAATGCTCGAGGAACGAAAGATCGTTAAGCTATGACGAAAATGCCACAACATTTGCTTTTCATAGAAGGTCACTAAAATCTTAACTGTCTGTACCTTTTTATGTGCGTCTCCAGCTTGGCCAGGTCAACACCTCCTATTACGTGTCAACGGCCGGGAGTGATTCGAATCCTGGCACTGAAACTGCGCCTTGGCGCACCATTCAACATGCCGCGGACACCGCACGCGCGGGCAGTACCGTCAATGTGCGCGGGGGAATCTACGAAGAACTGGTGAGCATCAACGCATCCGGCAACGCGAGCGATGGATTCATTACTTTCAGAAGTTATCCCGGCGAAACAGCGGTTCTGGACGCAGCGCATTTCACCCCCTCTGGAAGACAGCGGCATACTCACCATTCGCAATCAGAGCTACGTGCGAATCGAGGGTTTCGAAATTCGCAACTTCCGCACCGCCGTACATCGGCTCACGTCCATTGGGCATAAGCGTCATGGGATCAGGCTCCCACATAGAACTGCTGAAGAACAACGTCCATCATATTGAGCAGACTTTTGATGGCCGTGATGCTCCCGGACACGGCGACAACGGATTTGGCATTGCCGTTTACGGCACCGATGCCAAGACTCCGATCACGGACTTGATCATTGACGGCAATGAGGTGCATCACCTCAAAACCGGTTCCAGCGAGTCGCTGGTAGTGAACGGAAACGTCACAAACTTCCGCATCACGCACAATGTTGTCCACGACAACAACAACATCGGAATCGACGTCATCGGTTTCGAGCACACGGCGCCCGATCCTGCCGTCGACCAGGCGCGCGACGGAGTGGTAAGCGGCAATCTGGTTTACAACATCACTTCGCGCGGCAATCCGGCCTACAGAACGACGAAAACTCCGACGGCATTTACGTGGACGGCGGCACCCGAATCCTGATCGAACAGAACGTCATTCATGATGTGGACTTCGGAATCGAACTGGCCAGTGAGCACAAGGACCGCGCCACCAGTTACATCACTGCGCGAAACAACCTTATCTATCACTGCCATACCGCAGGTGTTTCCATCGGAGGCTATGCGCCTGAGCGCGGACACACCGATCACAGCACGGTGGTCAACAACACTCTCTATGAAAACGATACGTCGGCAACCGGGTCCGGTGAGTTCCAGATGCAATGGAACATGGCAGACAATGTTTTTGCCAACAACATCGTCTACGCGGGGCCACGCTGCCTCATCTCGCTAAACAAATCGCAGGTCGACAAAGACCAGCCGTCCGTCATCATCGATCACAACCTTTATTACTGCGCCTCCGGAGCGAAGGCGAGCACATGGGCAGGGGCTTCCGCCACCGTGACCGGATTCGACAAATATGTCGAGTCCACAGGGAATGACCGCATTCCCATTTTCTCGATCCGCATTTTGTGGACGCTGCCGCGCACGATTTTCATCTGCGATCAGATTCTCCCGCGCATCGATGCCGGCACGACAGACGGAGTGCCGGTGGGAGAGCTGGATCTTGATGGCTGCACCGCGAGTCAGATCCGGAAAAGTGGACATCGGCTGTTACCAAAAACAATAGGAGAAATCCATGCTGAACTCGGACGTGAATCGCCGCGAATTTCGTGAAGATCACTGCCGGAGCCGGCGCCGCCCTGGCGATGCCAACCTTGGGACAGCGCTGCCGGTCTCCTCCAAAATGATCGGCATCCAGGTCGGCGCGATTTCGTTTGTGGATGAAGGCACCGAGAAAGTGCTGGATATCCTTCAGGAACGGGCCGGCGTGAATACGCTGTTTCTTGCGGTATTCACCTACGGTCGCGGCATCGCCGGAAGGCAGATTCCCGGCCAGCCGCTGCCCGATCACGGCAAGCAGGAATACGATCTCAATTTTCACGGCGGCAACTTCGCCACGCCGCATCCGCAGTACTACAAGAACACGGTGATCAAGGACACGCGCGCGCCCGACCACGGCAATCTCGACATTCTGGCCGAAGTGCTGCCCGCGGCCAAGAAGCGTGGCATGAAAGTCATCTGCTGGATGGAGGATGTATTCCGCACCGACCTGCCAAACATCGAGAAAGTGCAGGAGAAGGATCTGTACGGACGGAATGCCGAGACGCTGTGCGTCAACAATCCAGATTATCGGAATTTCTTTCACCGGCCTGGTTGAGGACTTCGCCCGCTCTTATGACTGTGGATGGAATCATGTGGGGATCCGAGCGTCAGGGTGCACTTTCCGATAGTCTTAGGCGCAACGCATGACACGCCGCCCATCGATCCCGGCAACGTCACATGCTTCTGCGAGTTTTGCTACAAGAAAGCGAGAGAGCGGGGTATCAATCCCGATCGCGCCAAGCAAGGATTTCTGGAGTTGGAAAAATTCGTGCGCTCCGCGCGAAGCGGTAAGCGTCCAGTCTGACGGCTACTACGTCCAATTCTGGCGAATTCTGTTGCGCTATCCTGAACTGGCGGCGTGGGAAATGCTCTTCACCGACAGCCTTCGCGAAACTTATGCCGCAATCTACAAAACGGTGAAGACGGCCAAGCCGACAATTCCTGTGGGCTGGCACATCTGGCACAACAATTCGTTTAATCCTATATATCGCGCGGAGCAGGATCTGGAAAGAACTCTCCAAATATTCCGACTTCATCAAAGTCGTGATGTACAACAACTGTGGCGGCGAGCGCATGGCGCTGTATGTGGATAACATCGGCTCGACACTTTACGGGGACCTCACAAAACAAGCAACTGACCGAGTTCACCTATGAGGTGATGGGATATAAAGAGCGCAGCTACGACCAGATTCCCCACACTGGCCTCTCCGCCGACTACGTTTATCGCGAGACCAAACGCGCGCTGGAGGGAGTTGCCGGCACCAATACTCAAATCTGGCCGGGCATAGATATCGACATCCCGACCGAAGTCAATCACAGCAAGTCCACGCCGCAAAGCGTGAAGGACGCGGTGGCTAGCGGCATTCAAGGCGGGCGCGCCCGGTGTGATTCTCTCCCGCAAATATTCGGAGATGCGCCTCGCTAACCTCAGCGGGGCTGGAGACGCGGTTCGCGAGTTGAAGCTATAAGCTTTATTTCTTCCCGAAAGACACCACCGCCCCACGCTGTAACGGTGGCAGCGTGAATTCGATGAGTTCTCCATGCTTGGTTCCGTGGACGGTTTGTGCTTCACCAAGGAATGGAAGGTACGACAATGAATCTCCCAGAGCCGTGGGAACTTTTAACTGGACGCTTGCCGCCGTCGGGATCACGACTTTATCGGGAACCAATCCACCGAAGTTGGCCAGGTACACATGCAGGGAACCATTCACCATGGAGAAATTCGCCGCTACCGTGGTAGGAGCTTCCACTTGCACATCGTCATTTTTACCCAAAGCGTCGAGAAGTTCTTTCGGGGGATTTGCTGAGCCCGCGGCAAAGTTACTCTCCAACGCGTTGTAGTACTTCCCTGCCGGATCGTCCGCGAACACAATCTTCTGCGCAGACTGTGGAACTCCGGAAACATCTTCTCCTAAAACCACCAGCCGTCCACCGTGGTCCACAAACTTTTTGATACTTTGCTGTTCCGCTTCACTCAGCGCACTAACGCTCGGCAGCGCCAGAGTTTTGCCATGGAAATCCGCGAGCGTTCTGGGAGTGACAAACTGCACTGGACGGTGTTGTTGGATCAGCAGGACTCCCAGACCGCGGTAAGAAGGAAGAAATTGTTTCGGGGTATAGTCGCGGCTTTTCGGAGAGAAGTACACACCGACGGAATCGAGCGGAATCCGCGGTGAATACAGTTCCTTTTCGTTCTTTTCAATCCAGGCAAAAATCTGTTTACGTGTAGCTTCATCATTCGTACCGGCCATCGAATGTCCCGGCGCATCCCAGAAATTTGCCCCGTCCATCACAATGGACGTTGGCCAGGTTCTTCATAGGCTCCGGCGCGGCGACTCCCTTTTGCCCGTCCCACGAATAATTCAGTATCCAGGTGGCCTTGCCCTGAGCAAAAGCCGAAAAGTCAGCATCCCTGCCTGATACAACATCCAGTCCACCTGCGACCGCACCGCCGCCATGTGATCGCCGTTGCCGAACTCATACTCATGCGCGATGACGTCGATCACGCGTACATTTCGTAAACGTCGGCTCCGACTCGCGTCGCTTCTTCTTCGATGCCCGGATAAATTTCCGGAATCAGCATGATGTTCGCATTCACGCTGCGGGCATTCGCTCGAATTTCCTTCATGAAGTCGGTCATGGTCGCGATCCGAAAATCGAGCCACTTGCGGAAATTGGCATCCTGGAAATCGCCTAGTTTCAGATCTTTCTTTGCATCCAGTCCGGTCTTCTCTTTGAAACGCTGCAACCGTGTAGTCGTCGAAACTCGCCCAGCTCTGCTCCCAACCGTCGAAATGCGTCATCCAGTAGGGGATGTCCACATAAATGCCATCAATACCGGTGGCGGCGATTTGCCGCACACGTTCCATGTAACTGCTTGCGCCACTCTTTCGCGTATGGCGTGATCCACACATCTTCATCGCCCTTTCTGATCCAGAATGCCGCACCGCCGGTGAAAATTCGCCGGTTCGCCCGTGATCTTCCGCTGTACCCAGTCGGGGTGGTCCTTCATCACCGTATGTGGAGACTGGTCAGCATTCGCCGTAATGCATTCCGTGCCGGCGATATAGACGAAGGCTTTATTGTTGGCTTTGTGCGCCTGCTCGGCCACGCTGCGAATGACCTTGAGCTTGGCTGTGGGATCGAGATAACTTTCGTAGCGCCCGGGGATGTCGTTGTCCACTTCAATTCCGAAGACATGGTCTTCGTTGGCCTTACGCACGATCTGATCGGTTTCGCCGCGGTTCAAGCCGAAGGCAGCGATGCGGACGGTATGCGTCCAATCTTGCTGGGGCTCCTGGGCCGCCACATGGGTCAACAATCCGCCGACAAGTGCGAGGACACCGAACATCGATGAGAGCTTCATAACCCACATCTCCTGTTTTGCCTGAATATTTTTAGATCTGTAAATTTGGATTTCCCGCCCGGCGTACATCTTTTGCTCGGCATCGGCTCGCTGTCACATGGGAAAAACACGGGCGGCTGCCAGCCAGCCGCCCATGTTCGAGCCCCATAGCGTTGCGGTCGCTCTTTAATTGCTTTCTTTAGAACTGGACCCGCGCCCCAAACTGCATATGCCGCGGGCTGTTAATGGTGTTGGTCACCTGCCCGAATTGTGTGCTGCCGAAGGATGTATCAGGCAGACCGAATCGGGGAGTGTTAGTGAAGTTGAAAAACTCCGCCCGAATCTGGAGCTTCACATTTTCGCGGACGGAAATTTCTTTGCTCAGAGAAAGGTCGGTGTTATGAATCCCGTCGGTCCGGAGATTGGAAAAGTAACGGGGGGCGTTTCCAGCAACCTGGTCTCCAGGGTCCGCGAAACAAGCACCATTGAATACCGATTGATTTCCGGTGTTGCTCAGTCCATTAAATGCCGCCCGATGGTAGCTGATTCCCGAAGAAACCTGAGGACATACGACATCGGGACGTTGGTTGCCGTCGGCCAGTTGGGGCGAGTCCATACCGATGGTGATCGGGGTACCTGATTGGAAGGTCAAGATCGTGGAAATTGACCAACCGCCGACGATCGTGTCCAGGGCGCGATTCATGTCGTGGCCAATCCACAGACCGCGGCCAACTGGAACATCCATGATGGTGGCCAGAACCATGCGATGGGTAGCATCGTTCGCGCTGATGGAACGCTCTGCCTTCAGGTTATCTAATTCTTGAGGACGGCCGTTGGACAAAGCATCCGTGATAAACGAATTAGCTCCCGCCGACGAGTCGTCGATGGCTTTGGACCAAGTGTAGTTACCCTCGAAGCTCAAGTAATGGCTGGCGTGTTTTTGGAAACGCATTTGAAGTGAGTTGTAAGACGCGCTGGCAGCCAGCAAGGCAAGTGAAGAAAACTCCCCATCGAATTGCGGGAAGGGCCGCAACACATTGATGAGCGGAATCTGAGCGTTGTTATAAAGGGAGGTGGGTTCATCGAAAATGGCGCTCGGGCCCTGGAAAAGCGACAGGAACGGATTATTCACGAGTCCGGCAAGCGTGTTGGTTGGAGTGTTGCAATCGTTCGCTGGATCCGGATCTGTCGCGAAGCAGGTGTTGGAATCCGCCACGATTTTGTTGCGGATAGAAGATGGCAAAATGTTTTTATTGCCCGTCCCCGCTCCTGAACTGTACGGCAGATGCCTGCTTTGACTTCCGGAGTAATCCGCCCCAATGGTAATTCCTCCGCGGAACAGGTGTTGAACGCCCAAGTTCCACTGATAGATCTCAGCGTTGCGAGCGGAAGTTACACCCAGCGAGTTGTTGTCCGATAATCCCCACATAGCGAGCTTCCCATTGGTATCGCCTTGGGGCTGCGCAAATCCACCGGGAAATGGATTCGCGAGGGTGGCAAGCCGCGTTTGGAAGTCATCCGTCGTAAATCGAATGGGGTTGGAACCGCCAAAAGCCGGTCCCGGACTTTGAAAATTGGTGGCAACGTTCAACCCGTAATAGATCCCGGCGCCACCACGAACCACTGTATTTGCGCCTACTGCATAGGCAAAGCCAACCCGGGGCGCCCAGTTGTTGCGGTCCACCGGCAGGTTGCGCGTCCAGAAGGGGAAATTCTGTAGTGCCGGTAAGATTGCCCGTCCGGTTGACCAATGAAACTCCACCATCATTTGGATCCGCAACATTGATCGGTACAGCAACGCCGGTGTCACCGGAAAAATTGCTGAATTGCACCAGGTTGTTCCGCTCGGTGTATGGCGTGCTCCATTCGTAGCGCAGCCCTAGATTGACCGTGAGCTTCGAGGTTACTTTCCAGTCGTCTTGAAAATAGAAAGCCGTCTCCTTTGATTTGTTAAGGACCGTTGCAGACTTGCTGAGGAAGGAATCGGTGTCGCCATAACCCAGTAACAAGCTGGCAAACGAGTTCCCCTCTATAGGATTGCCATTGCCAACAACGCTTTCGGTTACGCCTTGCGTGAAATGGAAAAATCCTGTGGGGTTACCTGGCTGGAAGAAATTGTTAAAAAACAGCCGTTGCTCCCCTCCGAATTTCCAGATTTGCCGGCCCTTGGCCCAGGATAACGCTGAGCTGTAGGAATAGAGCGTATGCGCAAAGCCGGTGTCGGTGCAGCACTGAGTGAACAAGGATGTTGCATTGTTATCCATCTGGATGGTGGGAAAACGAGTCAGTCCGTTCGCCTGGCCAAGGACAGCGTCCCCTGGCTGATCAAACACGGTGCTGAACTTGGGGTAGTCTTCCGTCACCGGAGCCACCGCGCGATCCAATGCGAAACGGTTCGTCCACACCACATTCGGCGTAATGGTGAAGTTCTCCTCCAGCGCGGCATTGTGTACGTCGGTGGTACTGTTCATCCCATCACTAAAATTGCCATCGTCATCGCCAAATATGGTGGGTACTTTGTTCACGCTATGGAGATTGCTGTAACGGCCTGACAGATGGTTCCTGTCCGAGAAGTTGTGATCAATCTTGATGTCAAACTGCCGGCCAGTGGTCTTGTTCAGAATCGCCTTGTGAAAATTAAAATCTCCGGGGGC
>CAWBXL010000224.1:0-3601 GCA_963792305.1 uncultured Acidobacteriaceae bacterium
CCGCGGTCCCGATCTTGATGCTGTGTGCCGCCGCCGCATCACGCAAGGTCGGGCTTGGAGTTGGGTTGCCGGAGCCAAATCCTCCTCCGGGTCCTCCTCCGCAGGAAAACAAGACAGCCAAAGAAGCCAGGGCCAATAATCTGGATGCTACGGATGTACGCATGAACGAAAGAAGAATACAGAACGAAGAATTGTATGGCTAGTCTTTTAAGGGCACCATGGTCTGCCCGTCACGGCAAAAAGTAGCTACGCGCTGAAGGCCGATTTCTTTGACGGGCACCAGCAGTACTGGGCCATAGCAATAAACAGCGTGCCCATTTTCCGCGAAATACCACGTTCCACGATGGCGGACCTGTTTTACCAGACTATGGTCCACCGGAGCGGGCGGTGGGGGTGACGGATGTACTGCGGGCAGAGACAACGACAGTAACAATGCTGCCAAGACTTTCATAAATTGTTGACCAACCTGGGCAAACGAACCTATATGGAGACGGGAATCCGGCGTGAATCCGGCGTGTCAGACGCATCTTTCGGCGGCCTGACCAGCTTCCGCGACTTCACAGAACCTTTGCTATCGTCTTGCGGGCTTACCTGGGGCGCGGCTTGACCTTTAGCGTGCAAACCATGCTGCTGCTGGTAGACCTTGCCTTTCAAAGAGGTCAGCTCAAGGCTGTCGCCCATGATCTGCTGTATGAGGGAACGCTGATTCGTGATGGTTCGGTCTTGTTCCACTACCAAAAGGGCCAGTAATCCGTAGGAGATCAGGAACAGAACGACCAGAAACGGCAACATCGAGCGTTTCTTTGGCGTCGTGGGTATCGTCATGCTTTCCATCGAAATCGATAACAAGTGGCGCTCCTCAGTACCCCATAACCCGCGGGTACCATAAGAAAAGCAGCTTAGGAACCATCAGTAATAACAGGTCTAAGTTTATGTAATTAAGCAAGTTGATGAGGGATCGCCCACCCGGCAGGATAGGGCATGGTGCAACTTGCTGCATATTATGGGTAACCGGATGTTGTTACTGGAGTGTTTTGGGTTTGGCGAACTACTTGCCCAGAACCAGCTTGGCGATGGTGGCCAACTGCATATTGGACGTGCCCTCATAAATCTTGCCAATCTTGGCGTCGCGCCAATACTTTTCTACCGGGTAGTCTTTGGTAAAGCCGTATCCGCCATAGATCTCGATGGCTAAGGAAGTCACCCGCTCAGCCACCTGAGAGGCGAACAGCTTTGCCATGGCGGCTTCTTTTACAAATGGGATGCCGGCGTCTTTCATGCGGGCAGCGTTGTAGACCATCAAACGCGCTGCTTCAATTTCGGTACCCATCTGGGCAATCTGAAATTGAATCCCCTGGAATTCAGAAATAGCCTTGCCGAACTGTTTTCGCTCCTGGGCATACTTGCAGGCATACTCCCACGCGCCGCGCGCCACTCCCAACATTTGCGCGCCGATGCCGATGCGGCCTTCATTCAAAGTTTCAATCGCAATCTTGTAGCCCTTGCCCACTTCTCCCAGCACGTTCGATTGGGGAACTTTGCAATCTTCCAGAATCAACTCGCAAGTGGAGGAGGCGCGGATGCCCAGTTTGTCTTCTTTTTTGCCGACAGTAAACCCGGGGAAATCTTTCTCCACGATGAAAGCAGTTATACCTTTATATCCAGCAGAAGGATCTACTGTTGCGAAGAGTACGAACAAGCCGGCTTCTTTGGCATTGGTGATCCACAATTTGCGTCCGTTGAGAATGTAGTCGCTGCCTTTAAGCTCTGCTTTGGTTTGCAGCGCGAATGCATCCGAGCCGGAACCCGCTTCGCTCAAAGCGTAAGCACCGCAAGTGTCCGCAGCCATGCGCGGTAGGAAGCGCTTTTTCTGCTCGGCATTCGCCCAACGTAGAAAAGCATTGTTCACCAGTGTATTGTGCACATCCACAATCACGCCGGCAGAAGCATCCACGCGGGAAAGTTCCTCCACCGCAAGAATCGCTTCGAAAAACCTGCCGCCGCTTCCGCCGAACTGTTCGGGAATTTCAATTCCCATCAGCCCCAACTGAAAGAAGTTCTGGACCAGGCCTTTGTCGAAGATGCCTTTTTCGTCCATCTCTTTCACCAATGGACGCAGCTTTTCCTCCGCGAACTGACGGACATTGTCGCGAAATAGGATTTCATCTTCGCTGAGGTTGGTAAGAGGAGAAGCAGTCGCGACTGAAGCGGTGTCAGGCATAAAAACCTCGGGAAAAACAAATCCTACCACTTCCCCCTTGTCATTCCGACAAGGCACGAAGTGCCAAGGAGGAATCTGCTGTTAGCCAAGAGAGTATTGGAGCTGTCCAGGAAAGCAGATTCCTCCTCTGCGCTTCGCGCCTCGTCGCAATGACAAATTTAATTATTTCTTTTTTCGGCGGGAACTAGCTTCAATCCATCGCTTTGCAGAATGCGCTTTGCCTGATTGCGGGCATGGGTTGCCCAGGGTCCGGTCGAGTCCAATTTCACATAAGCCTGCCAGTGCTTCAGCGCCTTGCGTGGTTCTTTGACTTTTTCGTAGGCCAGCGCGAGATTGTAGTGCACGTCAGCATAGGTAGGCGCCAAATGCAGTGCGGCTTGATAAGTCTGTATAGCTTCCAGCACGCGCCCAGTTTCATCGAGCACGTTACCTAAATCGAAGTAGGCCAGCGCGTAACGTGGATCCACTTCAATGGCGCGACGATAGTGTTGCTCGGCTTTTCCGTATTCCTGCCGGTTGTAGCAGAGCGTTCCTAAATTGATATGCGCGGCAGCGTGGTCTGGATCGAGTTCCAGCACGCGCTCATAAGTGGCAACCGCTTCTAATTGACGGCTGGGGTCTTCCTCTAGAGATATTCCATGTGCGAACAATTCGCTGACATCGGCTGGTTCCGGCACAGGTCGTGCCAATGCAATGGGAGTACTGGCAACAACTTTTTCCCCGGGAGCAAAATCGAACATGAACTGTCCGGCAATCGGCTCTACCACTTTTCCTTCATGACGGAAAGCAATACGGTTGCCCGTGCTGTAAGAGCTGGCTTCGAGCAACGGATTTTCCATTCCCGCTGCCTGTTTCTGCATGGCCTCTAGTGACTGACGAATGATGGCAGGGCGCACTTTGCGCGAACACAAGTCGCGTACCTTTTTCACCTGGAGGAGATCGAAGAAGGAGTAACGCTCAGAGACAGCAACCAGCCCGGCCTTTTCCCAGGCCGACAACTGGCGCGCCGTAAGACGCAGAATCCGCAGTAAATCAGCTCGATTGTATGACTGCACAGTTTAGCGAAGCTACCGTCACTATTATCCGAAAGTAGGTTTTACAGTGCAAGTAGAAAGCCAATTTTTGAGGAATCTTCTCAGATAATGCCGCAAATCTGGTGCAATTCGGGAAGAAGCTCATCGTACCTAGGTCATCATCCTGTCACCTTTTATTAACTCGCGATTCATATAGCTGCAACCTTACTCCCGTAATTATTGGATCATGCCAAACCCCGGTCTAATTGCTGGCCAGAACAGTCCCCCTATTCAGGCGCCGGACCTGTTTCCATTTCGCGGGTTGGTGCAAAAGTTTCTGCCCATGAACCGTATTCGCGAGCTTTAT
>CAWBXL010000225.1:0-30771 GCA_963792305.1 uncultured Acidobacteriaceae bacterium
TTTAAGATTTTGATTTTCTCGGGTAAGAACTAAACCTGAAAACGCCGAGAACGCGGAAAAAACTCGCAAAGAACGCAAAGGAAGCATTAGCCTGAAAATCTGCGTTTTTGTGCTGCCGGGCGGCTAAACTAAGCCCCAATATGGCCGATGAAAAGCGTTCCCGGACGTTGCTCTGGCGTCTTTGATCTGGCGGAGGGGCGTTTTTCCTCTTCGTGCTGGCGGTCTTTGCCCTGGTGTATCTCACGTTCCATGCCGGCAAGCAACTTCCTCGTCGCTCATTCGGCGGATTCGGCGACAAAATCGGCGTCGTGGATCTGGACGGCGTAATTCTTTCATCCAAGCCGTCGTCGGCCAACTGAAGAAGTTTGCCGGATGACGATTCGATAAAAGCCATCATCATTCATGTGAATTCGCCGGGTGGCGGCGTGGCTGCTTCGGAAGAGATTTACCGCGAGGTGAAGCGTATTCGCGACGAGAAGAAGAAACGCATCGTGGCGTCGATCGAGACGGTGGGTGCGAGCGGCGCTTATTACGTTTCATCGGCGACTGACAAAATCTATGCCGACAAAGGCAGCATCGTCGGGTCGATCGGCGTGATCGCGCAGTGGGTCAACTACGGTGAACTGTTGCACTGGGCGAAGCTCAAGGACGTCACGATGAAGGCCGGCGAATTCAAGGATACCGGCAATCCCGACCCGCGACATGACTCCGGCCGAGCAGGCAATACATGCAGGCGCTGATCGACAACATGCACGCACAGTTCATCCAGGCCGTGGCCGATGGCCGGAAGATGAAGTTCGACAGATATGAAGCGATCGCCAACGGCAAAGTCTGGACCGGCGAGCAGGCGCTTCGCATGAAGCTGATTGATCAGATGGCGATTTCCAGCCGCCGTGAAAGATACGGCTAAGTCAGTCGGAATCAAAGGGGAGCCGACCCTGGTGCGGCCAGAAAAGGACCGTAAAACGTCTGCTGGACCTGATTTTTGGGGACGTTTCCGAGTGGCTGCCCACCGAGAAAAGCTGCTGGAGCAGCAGATCGGGTTCTATTACCTGTGGAAGTAGGAGTTCGGTCGCCGGGAATAAAATCGGTCTCAGGACCAAAAACCGCCACTTGCGCAAAACCCCTGAAATTTGAGAAGGTTATGCAGGCCCCGGTAGAGCGGCTCGGCCGCTCGGGGCGGCGGCCACTCGTCAAATTCGTCAATACGGAGCGAAGAGGCGTATGACAAAAGCGGATCTGATCGAAGAAGTTTCCCGGCTGGCGGAACTTACGCGCAAAGACAGCGAAGTGATTGTGGAGACGATCTTTGACAGCATCGTGCGCTCGCTGCGGGTGGGCGACAAGATCGAGATCCGCGGCTTTGGCAGCTTCCGTACGCGCCAGCGCAAGCCGCGCGTTGGACGAAATCCTAAGACTGGCGACCGCGTCGAAGTGCCGGCCAAGAAGATTCCTTTCTTCAAGCCCAGCAAGGAGTTGAAAGACCTGGTCAATACCGGCGAGTCGGCTCCGCCTGCTCCTGCGCCGGTGGCTGCGCCTCCGGCTCCGTAGGTCACAGATTTCTGGAACCGTTAATCAGATCCTCCGTACAATTCCACGAGGAGAATACTGTCTATGAAACGCGCTATCGTAGTTCTGTTGGCATCCATCTTGTTCATTGCGGTAGCGACGTCATTTGCACAGATGGCGCCACCTGCGCCGGAACTTAAGAAATTGGATTACTTCACCGGCACTTGGACGATGGATGGCGATGTGAAACCAGGTCCTATGGGGGCGGGGGGAAGAATACGGGGACCTCCAAGTATGAGTGGATGGACGGCAAATATTTTATGGTTTCGCAAAGCAGTCACAGTGGAGTGATGGGGGAAGGCGTAGAAACTGCTTACTACGGCTACGATACCGGCAAGAAGCTCTATACCTATGATTCTTTCAGCAGCATGGGTGAACACAACATTGCTACTGCGACCATTGATGGCGATACCTGGACTTGGCTCTTTGATGTGCCCATGGGCAGTTCAACCATGAAAGGCCGCTTCGTAATGAAGACTATTTCTCCTACCTCATACACCTATAAATTGGAATTTTCGCAGGATGGGAGCAGCTGGAACTTGGTGATGGATGGGAAAGCCACCAAGAAATAACCCAAAAACCCTTTAGGGGACAGAAAGTCACCCAGGAGGAATTTTCCTCTGCGTGACTCTCTGTCCCTGCTGTTAATCCGGTTGATTTGAGCCTAAAGCAGAGCGACCATTTATAATCTTCGATTCGGCTTCCTGCCGTATTTTCCACCTGAAAGGTACAACTTGCTCGACTTCTTAGGGGATCTACAACGTACTCACAAGTGCGGAGCGCTACGCGCTGCCGACGCTGGCAAAAAAGCTGTGCTTATGGGCTGGGTAAACCGCCGCCGCGATCTTGGCAACCTGATCTTCATTGATTTGCGCGACCGCACGGGTGTGACTCAAGTGGTCTTCAATAAAGAGTTAAGCGCTGCCTCTCATGGCAAGGCTGAGACTCTGCGGAACGAGTACGTGATTGCCGCAATCGGCACTGTAAAGCAACGTGACGCCAATACTTTCAATAAGAACATTCCGACCGGGGAGGTTGAGCTGGTTGTCGAAGAGTTGCGGATTTTGAATGAGTCCAAGCAGCCACCGTTTTTGCCGTCCGATACCGTACTGCCGAATGAAGAGATGCGCTTGAAGTATCGCTACATTGATCTGCGGCGTGAGCCCATGCAGTTCAATATCGAAATGCGGCATAAGGTCACGAAAGCTATCCGCGATTATTTGTCGGCGGAAGGTTTCATGGAGATTGAGACTCCATTCATGACCCGGTCTACTCCGGAAGGCGCGCGTGATTATCTGGTTCCAAGCCGCGTACAGCCGGGGACGTTTTATGCTTTGCCACAGTCTCCGCAGCTGTTTAAGCAAATCCTGATGATCTCCGGGTGCGAACGCTACTTCCAGATTGCCCGCTGCTTCCGCGATGAGGACTTGCGTGCTGACCGGCAGCCGGAATTTACCCAGATTGATTTGGAGATGTCCTATCCGCAGCCAGATAGTGTTTGGGGAGTAGTTGAAGGTTTCCTCACCGCGGCTTTCAAGTCTGCCGGGCACGAGATCAAAAGTCCATTTCCCCGCATGAGCTATGACGAGGCGATCCGTCTGTACGGCAGCGATAAGCCGGACATGCGCTTGCCCGCGATGGTGGACATTCGTCAGGCGCTTACTCCGCAAGAAGTCGAAGAGATGACTTCCAAGTTCAGGATGCGGAAAGATGTGCCGATTCAGTTGATTCGTATTCCGAAGGCTGGAGACATTTCCGGCACCGAGCGGCGGACCATTGGGACCTACGGCGCATATCACCATCTGCAAGGGCCGTCGTATGTGCAGCTGATGACTGATCCCAAGCGGTTTGCCAAAGATTACCCTGTGTTGTCGGAAAAGGTTTTGAAGTTTGCTGGAATTGAAGCAGATGATTTGTGGCTATTTGCCGGAGCGATGAACAATCCAGAAGTGCCTGCGGTGATGGACCAGACTTTACAGCGTTTCTGCGAACGCTGTGGATATCTGCGTCTTGATCTGGCCCAGAAGTATGCCGAGAAGCATGGCGCGTTCAAGAAATCCGGTGACGTAGCGAGAGACTTCCGTTTTCTCTGGGTCAGTGATTTCCCAATGTTCGAATGGGACAAAGATGAGAAGCGCTGGAATCCGGCACACCACCCCTTCACTTCGTTGCATGAAGAGGACATGGCTAAGCTTGAGGCCAATATTGATTCGGTGCGCGATCCTAAATCGCCTTTGGGCGAGATTCGTGCTCTAGCTTATGACGTGGTTTTGAATGGCACGGAGCTGGGGTCGGGTTCGATTCGTATTCATCGCCAGGACATTCAGAAGAAAATTTTCCAGGCGTTGGGTATGGGCGACGAGGAAGCTAAAGTGCGTTTCGGATTCTTCCTGGAAGCGCTAGAGTATGGAACACCTCCGCATGGCGGAATTGCGCTGGGGTTAGACCGTATTGTGATGATTCTGGCTGGGGCGGATAGCTTGCGTGAGGTGATTCCATTCCCGAAGACTGCGCGGGCAGTGGATTTGATGGTGGATGCGCCGACCCCGGTGGGTGAGGCCCAACTGAAGGATTTGGGGATTACGATCAGGAAGTTATAACCACTATCGAGCCGTATTGGCCGCCATCTTCTTCACCATGGCGAGCACCAGCTTGCGGTCGCTGTCATTCAGGCTGACTGAATAGCGGCGGATCTGGCTTAGAAACCGTACTTCATCATCAGAGAGCTGCGGCAGTCCCTTGGTGCCGTTGGTGTGTGCGGACTCGGCGAAGAACCCTGAGAGCGGAGTCTCCATCGCTCCGGCAATTTTGGCCAGGGTATCGAGCGATGGGATGGTATGTCCGTTCTCCACTCGCGACAGGTAGCAGCGCAGCAGGCCGGTGCGCTTTTCAATATCGCCCTGGGACATCCCTTTTTGCAGTCGGAAGTTTCTTATAGTTTCGCCGATATTCATTTAGGTGGCATCCTCGGAGGCTCGCGAGGATGGCTTGCATGTTAACCACTCTGGTACCTTCTGGCAAGTGGAAATTGTTTGATCGCGAACTATCTTTGGCGGCTACCGATTTACTTCTTTAAGTGGGCAGCGAGAAATTCCACTGTACGTTGCCAGGCATCGGCAGCATCGTCCGGGCGGTATCCCATCTTGTTATTTGGATTTTCAAAGGCATGTCCTGCTTCAGGGTAGATATGTACATCCACGCTTTTCCCAATGCTTTTGAGTTGCTGGGCAAATTTGTTCACATCGGACTGCGGAATACTGCGGTCTATCCCGCCGAATATTCCTAAGATCGGTGCTTTAATTTTCTTAAGGTCGTCGGGATCAGCCTGTAACTCTCCATAATTGATCACGTCGGCGGCCAGCATCGGCTCTTGCAGGGCCACGTCCAGCGCATAGCCACCACCCATGCACCACCCGATGGCGCCGATACGGTCTTTTTTGACCTCGGCTTGAGACTTCAGGAAAGCCACTGCCATGTGCAGATCCTGATCTGCACGTTCATCCGGGACATCCTGCATCAATCGTTGCGCTTCATCGGCGGTAGTAGCAATTTTTCCACGATAAAGATCAACCGCCAGCGTTAAGTAGCCTTCGTCTGCCAGCTTGGAAGCTTGTTCTTTGACCCAGTCGTTAAGGCCCCACCACTCGTGGATTACCACGAGGGCAGGGAATGGGCCTTTGCCTTGGGGAGTGTAAAGTACCGCTTGGACGGTATCAGCTCCACTCTTGTAAGAGACATCCTTTGCAGTCGCGGCCAAGGCTGTCGCCCCATAGGCGAGAAAAAACAATCCAAGTAAAAGGCGCTTCATGGGTTCCTCAAAATATTGTGCCGGGTTATTTTACTGCTTCCACACTGAGATCGATTTTTACCTCTTCTCCAACCAGCACGCCGCCACCCTCAACTGCCCGGTTCCAGGTGAGTCCGTAGTCTTTGCGGTTGATGGTAATCGAAGACTCGGCAACAAGGTGGGTTTTGCCCATCCCATCTTTGATCGTGCCAGCGATGGTGAAAGGAAGCTCAACATCTTTGCTGACGCCGTGGATGGTCAGCGGGCCGTAGGCCACGAAACCATCGCCTTTCTTTTCGATCTTCGTGCTTTTGAAGGTAAGTTCGGGAAACTTCTGCACGTCGAAGAAGTCAGGGCTCTTGAGATGGCCGTCGCGCTTGTCATCGCCGGTATTCACGCTGGCGGCCATGATGTGGACATCCACAGTGGATTTCGTGACATCGCTGGGATCGTAGTTGATCGTGCCATTGAAATCGCGAAACGCGCCGGAGACGTGGCTGATCATCAGGTGGCTGACAGTGAAGCCGATTTGCGTGTGCGCTTTGTCCAGATTGTAGGTGTCGGCCAGCAAAAAAGAGCTGCCAAGAAGTGCAAATAAAATCGCCAATAAAAACTTACGCATTTGAAGTCTCCTGAATTTGATTAGAGTGCCAGTTCCATGAAAATTACTCCTGGAAGCGGATTCATCCGATAGGGTGCGATTTCATCGAATCCTAACTGCCGATAGAGAGCAATCGCGTCCTGCATGTTGCTTTGAATTGTGTCCAGCCGCATTTTTTTGTAACCGAGATTCCGTCCCTGGCGAATGATGAATTCTGCCAGGGTGCGTCCGATTCCTTTGCCGCGAAATTTTGGCCGCAGGTAAAGCCGCTTCATCTCGCAAATATCAGGTTCGATTTTTCGCAATGCCACGCAGCCTGCGGCTTCGCGATTCCAATAGGCCAGGAACAGTCTGCCATCCGGCGGGGCGTAGTCCCCGGGCAGTCCCGCGAGTTCCTTATCGAAATCAAATACATACAAGGCCAGATTGCGATTTTGCCAGTACTCGAGCAGGAGTTCGCGGACAATATCCAGCTGAGAGATCGATTCCACAGGAACAATCTGCAAAGCAGGGATGGGCTTGCGGTGTTCGAGCACCGTCAACATAAACAGCGCCCTACGCAAAAATGTCCGCTCATTCCTTCAGGAGATGCAAAGTCCGATGCAAATGAAACCAGAATCCCTCCCAAACACCACAACAGCGCATGGAGCGACACTACGCTGGCCGGCTTTCTGCGCATAATCAGGGCCAGAATCAACCATTCAACCACCCGCACCGGGCTGTAGATTTCGATATATTTCCTCAATAATTCTTCCGGATGGACGGTGACTAAAAAGAAAATGCTGCCTCCGGCTACAATTCCGATGCCAAGTCGAAGCACTCCGAACTCCGCGGCGCGCCAAAAAGTCGGCGTCACCGGTTGCAAAATCCTCAGTCCTAACCAGGACCAAGCTGTGTAGCAAGCGAACTTGACCACCACATAAATCAGGTATGTCATCTGTTGGCAAATTACGGGACTTCGAGCTAGCCCATCAACATTCCGCCATTTACGTTTAGTACATGGCCAGTGATATAGCCTGCTTCTTCAGACGCCAAAAATGCCACACTGTTAGCAATGTCTTCAGGGGTACCGACGCGGCCCAGCGGTATCATTTTAACCGCGGCCTGCTTGAACTCATCGCTCAGTACCGCAGTCATTGAGGTTTCGATGAAGCCCGGGAGCCACAGCGTTGCAAGTTATGTTTCTCGAGGCCACTTCGCGGGCGATGGCCATGGTCAGGCCAATCAGTCCAGCCTTGGATGCTGCGTAGTTTGCCTGGCCAGCTTGCCCGGTTTGTCCGAATACGGACGTTATGTTAATGATTCTTCCCCAACGCTGCTTGAGCATGGAGCTGATGACCTGTTGAATGCAAAGATAAGCTGAGGTCAGGTTGGTGTTTATAACAGTGTCCCAATCGGCGCGCTTCATGCGCATGACTAGCTGGTCGCGAGTGACGCCGGCGTTATTCACCAGGACGTCGATTTTGCCCAATTGGCCAATCACAGATTTTATGACGGTTTTTATTTGTTCTTCGTTACTGACATCCAGCGTGAACGCTGCGGCTTTTCCGCCGACGGCGGAAATTTCCTTTTCCAACGCATCCAGCTTTTCCTGAGTACGGGCGACTACAGCCACGGTAGCGCCTTGCGAGGCGAGTTTTAATGCGCAGGCCCGCCCAATGCCTTGCGAAGCTCCGGTCACGAGCGCGACCCGTCCTGAAAGAGACATGCGTTCACTTCCTTAGATGTTGTTTTATGAAAGAGGAAATTATAACTGGGCTTTTCCTTTAAGTTGCTTCCGACATAAGTTCGGGCGACCTGACCGCGACAGGAACCGCTTCCGCGACGCGGCGCAAAGGCCAGACAATTACTTCCTGCTTGCGCGAGAAATGCAGTAAAGGCGAGCCTTCCAAAGATGGGAGCCCAGCCGCATCGGTGACCGTGTTGGTCTCAATTACGGCCTCAGCAGCCTGCAAAGGCCATGGTTCGTGGTGCACTTCGGCACGGAAAAGCTGATCGTCTCGCACCGTGTAGAGACAGTAACGCTCGATGAGCCAGTGTTCCAGGCTGCCCGGACAACTCAATTCAACCGATTGGATTGCGCGATAGCGGCCGTGAAATTCAGCTGGAGCATCACGCCGTATGGAGTTGTAGACGACCCAGTCGTCTTGAATTTTTGCGGACATTTTTGCATGGGAATACGGGAGGTAGAAGAACGTCCGTGCCGCCCAGACGGCAGGTAAATTGGCGGCATCAAGACTGAAGAAGTAAACCCCCGGTTTTTCGCCGTGAGTGACGTAGGTGCGGACATTGAGTTCGGGAAATCGTGAAAGGCCGGGTATCGGTGGCAGTCCTCGGGCGTGAATGTGGCTCATCCAGAAGGGGACCACGCCAATCCAGCAACGGCCCTGGAATAAATCCAATGGAAGCTGTGGCGGCACCAGCGGGCGCAGCACCTGCGGATCAATCGGCCAGTGGGCGAATAACAGATCGTTCCAGGTTTGTGCCATGATCCATCGTCCCTCCGGCAAAGGCCAGGGGCGGTGGGAGGTAGATTTCAGCGACGGATGCACACTATAATTTTGGCCTTTTAAGACTCACTTGTCGAACCGAATTACACCGGCATTTGAAAACATACCTCATAGCCATCCGGATCCGAGATGTTGACCTGCTTCATCCCGTAGTCACGGATGACCGGTTCTTTTATGGGAAAGCCAGCGTCACGGAGCTGTCGGTAGACGGCATCCACATCAGCGCACCAGAAGAAAAAGCACAAGTCTGCGTGCGCCGCATTACGCGCTGGGTCGGGACTAGGCGGTCGGTCTCCGGCTTCTTGATAGTGTTTAGCATGATCTCAACCCCGTTCAGGCGGAGCCTTGACCAGCCGCAGTCGTCGGTTTCACCAGAGCGGTTCACTAGCGTGAAACCGAGCTGGTCTCGATAAAAATGGAGCGATTGTGGCATGTCGAAGACCTGAATCAATGGCGCCATGCTTTTTACCTGTAGATCCATAAAGTTCCTTTTCACCTGAGGTTTATCAATTTTGAAACGTTTGGACGAGCTTGTCTAACCACCTGCTACTATCTCCCAAATGCTTACCATCATCCTGTTACTTATCTCCAACACCTTTATGACATTTGCCTGGTATGGACACCTGAAGCACCGTAATGCGTCGCTGCCGCTGGTGATTGTAGTCAGCTGGTTGATTGCTTTTGGAGAATATTGCTTTCAGGTGCCGGCGAACCGGATTGGGTATGGGATGTTTACCGGATACCAGCTAAAGATTATTCAGGAGTCGATCACGATTGTGGTTTTCGTGGTGTTTGCTTACTTTTATCTGGGCGAGCCCATCCGCTGGAATTATGCAGCTTCGTTTTTGTGTATTTTCGGGGCGGTGCTATTTGCATTTTGGGGAAAAGTTTAGTTTGTCATTCTGAGCGGGGGTATCGCGAAGAATCCCTAGCTCTGAAACTGCGGTTTTAAAACTAGGGATGCTTCGACTGCGCAGGAACGTGCTTCGTCCGTTCCTGCTTCGCTCAGCATGACATTGATTTTCTTTTTCTTCCACACCAAGCACGAGTGTAAGATTCTTGCTCCAAACGATCATGACTCCTACGATGACAGATGTGAGTAATCCTTCCGAAGCGCAAAGTAAACCCGAGACGCCTTCGGTTGAAGTCTATGCCGTCTATGGTGTAGAGCCCGAAATCCAGGCCTATGCCATGGCCAAGTACTCTCGCTCATCGCTTTCCATGAAGGAGTCGCTGAAGGAGATCAGCACCCAGAAGGCGGAAAAGTTTCTCAATACATTTTATTTTCAGTACGGCCATCGTTCGATTGCTGATCTAGCACACATTGCGTTGGCCATTGAGAGGCTTTCGATTCTAGCCGCGATCACCGTGGCCGACGAGCAGCGTTGGGATGGGCAGGAGCGCTCCACCCGTTATCAGGATTTCAAGAAGAGCGGATATTTCACACCAGAATTTGCCGACCAGTCGGATTTACGCCTGTACAAGCAGGCGGTGGATGGGCTGTTTACTGAGTACGAATCGCTGTCGGAGCGCATGTTTCAGTATCTGTCCGAGTTCACTCCCAAGCCCGAGGACATGAAGCAGGACGGTTACGACCGCACGCTGAGGGCGCGGGCGTTTGATATTTCTCGCTACCTGTTGCCGCTGGCGACCAACACTTCTTTAGGAGAGATCGTTAACGCGCGGACTTTAGAGACGCAGGTTTCGCATCTGCTGTCAGAGCCATACAAGGAAATCCGCAATCTCGGCGAGTTGCTGAAACGGGCGGCGACTTCTCCGGCCTATAACGTGAATCAGGAAGCCATGCAGGAGTTGGTGGCGGAGATTCGCAAAGTGTCGCCGGAGTTGGGCGCACGGGCCGAGCAGGAATTGCTGAAGGAAGTACGCGTGTCGCCGACGCTGGTGAAGTATGCCGATCCGAATTCTTATGAGATTGAGACGCGACGGGAATTAAAGCAAATTGCCGACGAACTGATTGGCAATGTGCCGGTGGCGGAAGCGCCTCTGGTTGATTTGCTCGACGAAGAGCCTCTCGAAATTGAACTGGCCACAACTCTAGTTTACGAGCATTGCCACTATCCTTATCGCCAGATTCGCCAGGCGGTGCAGGCGGTTCCGGATGCCATTCGGCGCCACATTATTGAGGTGGGCCTGAAACATCGCGGCAAGCACGACGAGATGCTGCGTCCATTCTGCGCAGGGCAGCAGTTCCGCTTTGACATTCTGATGGACATTGGCGGCTTCCGCGATATGCATCGTCACCGCCGCTGCGTGCAGATTGGCCAGGAGTTCACCACCAAGCACGGTTACGACTCGCCCGAGGAGTTGAAGGCTGCTGGGGTTCAGCCGAGCTACGACTCGATCATGCGGGGCACGGCGGCAGCAGTTGAGCAGTTGGCGAAAGGCTCAGGCCCGGAGGCGCGTCAGAATTCGCAATATGCCATTCCACTCGGCTTCCGCAAGCGGACTCTGTTCAAGATGGATTTTGCTGAGGTGGTCTACATCTCCGAGTTGCGCACAGGGCCTGCGGGGCACTTCTCCTATCGCAATGTGGCGTATGCAATGTATGAGGCTGTAGCGAAGAAGTATCCCGCGCTGGCGAAGTATTTGCGGGTGACAGATGTGCGGCAGCCGGTGGATTTGCTGAAGCGGTAGACAATGAAGGAAGTACCAAACAAACTCCTTAGGTTCTGGAAGTTGGAAGGCCATGCTCGCGCTTTTATCGAAGGCAAGCTTCATTTTGGGCTCTTGGATCACTACAGGACGATTGAAGGATCCCGCCAAGATGACAAAGAAGGTCTAACGTCGTTTTATTGGAACTTGAAAGCACCTGAAGTCACGATCTGCACCAAGACGGGCAAGATAGTCGGACGAGGAATTTCCAAGGAAAACATTCATTACAGCGGTTCGTCAATTAATCCGTACTTCATTCTTTCCGTGGCGCATCCCGATGCGGATCCACAGATTCTCGCGTCAAAATATGGCAACTTCATCATTCAGATAGATGAGCCAGAGGTGCTGTTGCAGAGGATCAAACTCGCTTGGCATACCCATCCATGGTCTCTCAACGGCTACGCCGAACTCGCAGAAGTGATATACAACAAGGACGAAATTCTAGAACCAGACCCATTTCTGCTGGGACCTTCCGACCATTCGTACACACAAAAGCACAAATCACACGGAGAGGGTAGAGACTTTAGATCGTATGAGGAAGATAAGGAGTACCGCTATGTTCTCGAATGCAGTATCGACGCAAATCGAAAGATGGAAGATCACCTAGTTCTTCGGGTGCCAAATTGCAGTGATATCTGCTCTTTGATCGACGCCGCGCAACAGCGGCTATCCTAGGTGTACATCACCTTGCGCTCGCCCTTAACAATCCGCCCCACGGTGTAGAACTTCTCTCCCGCGCGCTCCAGCACGCTGGTAGCTTTCTTGAATTTCTTCCGGGAATCACCAGCAGCATCCCCAATCCCATGTTGAAGGTCCGCAGCATTTCGTCCTGAGGAACATTTCCCAGCTTCTGCATGTGTTCAAAGATCGGCAGCACGGGCCAAGTTCCGACTTCGATTACCGCTGCCATCCCTTTGGGGATGACGCGAGGGAGATTTTCTGTGATGCCTCCGCCAGTGATGTGGGCCATAGCCGACACGCATTCCGCCACCAGCAGCTTCCTGAGGATCGGCCAGTAGCTGCGGTGGGTCTTCATCAGCTCATTGCCGACTTTGCCTTTAATTTCGTTTACGTAAGTGTCGTGGGTGTATCCGGCGATTTCGAACAGGAGCTTGCGGGCCAGCGAGTAGCCGTTGGTATGCAGGCCGTTTGAGGGCAAGCCTAGGACTATATCTCCGGGCTCGACTGTGGCTCCTGTGATGATGCGGCCGCGCTCGACCACGCCTACGATGAAGCCTGCCAGGTCGTATTCGCCTTCAGGATAGAAACCTGGCATTTCAGCGGTTTCGCCGCCGATCAGGGCGCAGCCGTTGTGCTTGCAGGCGGTAGAGAGGCCTTCTACCACCTTCTCGGCGATCTCTGGCTCCAGCTTGCCAGTGGCGAGGTAGTCCATGAAGAACATGGGTGTTGCGCCTTGCACGGCTATGTCGTTGACACAGTGGTTGACCAGGTCTGCTCCCACCGTGGAATGCAGATTCATGTCGAAGGCGACCTTCAGCTTGGTGCCTACACCGTCCACGCTGGAAACCAGTACTGGGTCGAGAAACTTCTCTTTATCAATGGCGAACAGACCGCCGAAGCCGCCGATTTCGCTGAGCACACCCTTGGTGAAGGTCTTATGTGCCAGGTACTTGATGCGCTTCTTGGTGCGGTTGCCGCGGTCAATGTCAACGCCTGCGTCGGCGTAAGTTACGGTTTTGGTGGAATTTTGGGCCACGGAATCAGTTTATCTCGTCTGTAATGTTGGGGAATCCGCTTAACTTCCTAGCGGGAAGAATCTCTTCAAGCGCGGGTCATTGTAGCACGTACGATCGGGGCGATAGAGGTTGCGGCGAAGAATGTTCCACAACTTGGAACAGAGACACTACTGCTTCGGCACGCGGGCTGGGGCACCCGCGCCACCCGGATCACCTAGTGAGTGACGTAAGTTGAGAAGAAGTACAGCAATATTCCGAACAGCGCCAGCCCTGAAATACCATAGGCGGTTAGGACCCATGTGCCACGGCCTTCGTGGTGGGTTTCGTGGGACTGCGCTTGTGAGGTAGATACGGCAGAACTGCTGGGAGCCCGATGTTCCAAGAATAACCTCCTGGAAAACATCGTGGCGCTTTTTGGGAGCGTCACGTTTACGGCATCTTGGCCGAAATCGATCTGACGGCGGGAATGTTACTACAGATGTAGCGGCTGAAAACATCAAAATTACTGTATTTTTGGGCGAATGGACGGTGCCTGGTAGATTCCGTCCTCTAAAGTTCACTCTCCCTTTGTTTCCTCATTGAGTTCCTTTTTAGTAAGTTTTCCACTGATTTCTTGAATTTCGCCTTTTATTCGCTTATGGTTTCTATGTATAATCCGCGACAGTTAATCAACACTTTAAGGAGCCGCACTCATATGGCCGATGACAGAATGAAAGCGATTGATCTGGCTTTCTCGCAGATCGAAAAGCAGTTTGGCAAGGGTTCGATCATGCGTTTGGGGTCTAAGGAAGCGATTGTTCCTATCTCTGTGATCTCAACCGGGGCCATTTCTTTTGACGCTGCCTTGGGCGTGGGTGGGTTTCCGCGCGGACGTGTCATTGAAGTATTCGGGCCGGAGTCTTCCGGTAAGACCACAATCACCCTACAGGTAATTGCCGAAGCGCAGAAGGCAGGGGGCATGGCGGCTTTTGTGGATGCCGAACATGCTTTGGACCTGTCCTACGCCAGGAAGCTTGGCGTGGACGTGGATAACCTGCTGGTGTCGCAGCCGGACTACGGCGAGCAGGCTATGGAAATCACTGAGACACTGGTGAGTTCTGGAGCGATCGATGTACTGGTAGTGGATTCCGTGGCTGCACTGGTACCTAAGGCCGAACTCGATGGCGAAATGGGCGACAGCCACATGGGATTGCATGCGCGTTTGATGTCGCAGGCATTGCGCAAACTGACGGGTACAGTTTCCAAGTCGCGCACTTGCCTGATTTTCATCAACCAAATCCGCGAAAAGATTGGTGTGATGTTTGGTAATCCGGAGACTACGACCGGCGGACGGGCGTTGAAGTTTTATTCTTCGGTGCGTATAGATATCCGGCGCATTGCAGCCATTAAAGAGGGCGATCTGGTTATCGGCTCACGTACTAAAGTAAAAGTGGTCAAGAACAAAGTCGCCGCACCATTCCGTGAAGCTGAGTTCGATATTCTCTACGGAGAAGGTATTTCACGCGAAGGCGATCTGCTCGACATCGCCGTGAATAATAATATTGTGGAGAAATCCGGCGCCTGGTACAGCTATGCCGGGGAACGCATCGGCCAGGGCCGGGAGAATGCGCGGACATTCTTGAAAGAAAACAAAGAGACACTGGTCAAGCTGGAAGGTGAAGTTCGCAAGAAACTGGGAATTGGCCAAGCCGCGCCGCAGGCCGCTGCACAAACTCCTCCAGCGACTCAGGGAGCGCGGGTCACTACCATGCCTACTGCTGCTACTGGCACGGATGCAGCTAAGGTGTCAGGTCTGAAGCGCTAGCCCGGAAACCTTTAAACCATGATGGGCACAGGGGAAACTCTGTGCCCTCTCCCTTTTTCTACCAGATCTTACAAACTTTCTCTTTGGGTTTCACCATTGGCTGCCCAGCCTTGCAGGAAAATGCCTCGGCAAACTCCGGCATATTCACCAGCACTCCGTTGATTCGATACTCCGCTGGAGAATGAGGATTGGTAATCGCCCAATCCCGTGCTTGCTGAGGGCGTACCTCACCGCAGTCCCACTGCGCGAAGCCCACAAAGTAGCGTTGATCGGGAGTCAACCCATCTATCGATTCGAGATGCTTATCTTTCGTCGCATCCTTCCAGGCTAAATACGCGAGAATGGTGCCGCCCAAGTCAGCTGCATCTTCTCCCAAAGTCAGTTTGCTCTTGATGTGGATATCGTCTACCACCACATACTTGGCATATTGATCAGAGACGCACTGCGCCCTCTCCTTAAACTTATCGGTATCTTCCTTCGTCCACCAGTCTCTTAAATTTCCTTTGGCGTCAAACTGCCGCCCTTCATCGTCAAAGGCGTGGGTAAGTTCGTGGCCGATGGTTGAACCAGTGTTGCCGTAGTTGGGCGCATCATCCATCTTTGGATCGTATAGCGGCGGCTGCAACACGCCGGCAGGGAAATTAATGTCGTTCATCTGCGGGTTGTAGTAGGCATCCACGGTTGGAGGGGTAATGTCCCACTCGCCATGGTCTACCGGCTGGCCAATCTTATTGAACTCGCGTTGCGATTCGAAGGTAATGGCGTTGCGGATATTGCCGGCAAAATCATCTGGAGTGATGGTTACCGAGCTGTAGTCTCGCCACCTGTCAGGATAGCCAATCTTGTTTCGGATACCGTGTAACTTTACCAGCGCCTGCTGCTTGGTCTGCGGACTCATCCAATCCAGCTGGTTGATACGAAGTTCCATCTGTTGCTCGATGCGCTGCACTATGTCAGATGTGCTCTGCTTCAATTCTGGCGAAAAGACCCGGCGCACATATTCCTGACCTAAGGCCTCCCCCAAATTGGCATCTGCATATTGCACACAACGCTTCCAGCGGGGACGTATCTCTTTTGCACCCCGCAAATACTTACTGTAAAAATCGAAATTTTCCTGCACGAAATTATCGGAAAGATACGGAGAGTATGAATTCGCCATGTGAAAGCGAAGATAGTTTTTCCAGTTGTTTAAAGGCTCACTCTTGAGCATACGGTTCAGCTCCTGAAAAAACTGTGGCGCGCTAATATCCACGTTTTCAAACTTCGGAGCATCCACCTTACTGAAGAAAAGTTGCCAATCGAAATTTGGCGCTAGCTTTTCCAGGTCTTGCAGATTCATTTTGTGCTTTAACTTGTAGGGATCACGGCGTTCCACCGCAGTCCAGGACGCCTTGGCCAGTCTGGTTTCAATCTGCATTACCACGGAGGCATTTTGTTTCGCTTTGTCCGGCGAATCGCCGAGTAATTCGAATACCTTTTGTACATGTTGCAGGTAGTGCTGACGGATCTCTTTCGATTTGGGGTCTTCCTGAGTGTAGTAGTCGCGGTTGGGGAGACCAATCCCTCCCTGGTCAAGGCTGGCAATTTGCTTTTCCGTATCGTCAGGGTCCTGTTCAGAACCGGAGCCGAACATCATGGAGCTTCCGCCGGTTACGAGTTGGAGGTGGGCGACAACAGCTGCCAAATCATTTACGGACTGAATCGAATGGATGCTATCCAGTTCAGGTTTGATAACCGATAATCCGCGCTGGTTCGCTGTGGTTTCATCCATGCAGGCCGCGTAGAAATCTCCAACTTTCTGAGTCACGCTATCGCGAGATTTGGCGGTTGCTGCCTGTTCGAGAACGTTGTGGAGTAAAGCCAGATTGTCTTCATAGGCCTTGGAATAGACCATCCACGCTGTTCGGTCAGGTGGGATGGGATTCTGTTTGCTCCATGCGCCGCAGGCATACTTGTAAAAATCTACGCAGGGATCAACGGAACGGTCCAACGCTGTGGGATCCAAACTTGGCGTGTATGGCAGAGGCGATACGGAGGATGTGCCTTGTGAGTAAAGAGCGGAGCTTAGAAATAGAACTAGAAAAACCGAGAATGTTTGCCGTGCGATCAGTAATAGATTTTTCATAATGGTGTGTGTGCTAGATGGACGAAGAAAATCTGCTTTGGTAATCCGTCCTAAGAGAGTCATGATATCGAACTTCATGGGGCGAAGAACTGGACAACGATCCAAAATTGCTGGACTAACCGTATCTTGTGTTGTAAGGTGGTCGCGAAAAAATCTCTAAACGGTGCATGCAACTCAGGCTTCTCCGCTTCCTCCCTGAGAATCTCACGCGCCTCGGCCCCGACGTCTGCACGCCAAATTTAATTGATGAACTCAGTTTCTATTCCTTGATGTAAGCAAGGAACGAAGCTGCATCATCGTGCTGAGGTGAAGGATGGGAGCGGACGAAATTTACCGCTGCCTGGTGGAGAACCAGGATTTCGTCGTCTATCAAATAGACGCGCAAGGCGTCATCAGTTATATAAGTCCCTCCATTGAGCTTTATTCCGGCTATAAAGTCGAGGAGTTTATTGGCCAACCTTTTGCCCGCTTTGTTCACCCTGAAGATTTAGCGGAGGTGATGACACGTTTTCAAGACGCCGCGGCCGGTACGTCGGGGTATTCGGAGTTCAGGGCGGTGCACAAAAATGGCTCGGTATTGTGGGTGCGCGCATCCAGCCGTCCACCCGCAGGTGCACATCCGGTCGGTGTGATCGGGATCATGTATGACATTACCGAACGTAGGCGCGTGGAAGAGGCCTTTCGTGAAGCTAGCGAACTTAACCGCCAGATCATCGCCAGCGCGAATGAAGGCATCGTCGTGCTTGATCGAAACTTCCGCTACATAACCTGGAATCCGTTCCTGGAAAAAATCCTTGGTTTGAGTGCCAGTGATGTCCTGGGAAAGATCCCCTGGGAAGTTTTTCCCGATACTGGAGAAACATGGGGTTGCGGACCTTATCAAGAGGGCACTACAGGGTGAATCTACACTGGCGCCCGGCGTAAAATCTTGTCGCCGGGGACCGGCAAAGAGCGATGGTTGTCTGGTGAACACAGTCCACTTCGAGATCGTGCGGGAAATATCGCTGGCGTGCTTATCACAGTTCGCGATGTGACTGCGAGCCACGAATCCGAACAAGCTTTGCGGGAGAGCGAAGACCGCTACCGTGATTTGGCAGAAAACAGCCAGGATTTGCTTTGTATGCACGATCTACAAGGGAAATTATTATGGCTGAATGCGGCGCCGGCGCGTGTGCTGGGATATTCCGTAGAAGAGATGGTCGGGAAATCCTTGCGCGATTTCATGGATCCTTCTTACTTCAGCCAGTTGGATGAATACCTGATCAGAATCCAGAGAGACAAAGTGGCCAAACCATATTTTGCAGTGCTTACTCGTAGTGGAGAGCCACGCGTCTGGGAATGCCACAATACTTTAAGGACTGAAGGTGTGCCGTCACCGGTAGTGCGCGGTATGGCACGCGATATTACCGAGCGAATACGCGCTGAACAGCAACTGAGGAAAAGCGAGGAACGTTTTCGTGTTGCTCTTAAGACAGCGCCCCTGGTTGTTTTCAATCAGGACAAAAACCTGCGTTACACATGGCTGTATAACCCAAAACTTGCATGGGCCGATCAAAGTTGCCTGGGTAAGACCGATGCTGAAATTCTGGGAAAAGAGGCAGCAACAGCCATTACTTCTGCCAAACAACAAGTTTTGCTGTCTGGCACTGGGATGCGGCAGGAACTAATTGCTATCCATCAAAATAAAAAACACTACTTCGATACCTGGTTAGAGCCTTTGGCGGATTCCACGGGAAATATCATTGGGATTACCGGTGCAGCCATGGATGTTTCTGAACTCAAAGAAAAAACCGAACAACTGCGGACCTTAAGCAAAAAACTGGCACAGGAAAAAATTTATTTGGAAAGCGAAATTGAGGCGGAGCACCATTTTGAAGAAATAGTGGGTGAGAGCACAGTATTACGGCGGGTCCTGAATGACGTCAAGGTAGTGGCAGGCACGAATTCAACGGTCCTTATTTTGGGGGAAACCGGCACAGGCAAGGAGTTGGTCGCTCGCGCTGTTCACCGTACGAGCCTTCGCAGCCAGCATGGTTTTATCAAGTTGAATTGCTCGGCGATACCAACCGGGCTACTGGAAAGCGAATTGTTCGGGCATGAAAAGGGAGCATTTACCGGCGCGGTGACGCAAAAAATAGGACGCCTCGAACTGGCGGACAAGGGCACACTCTTCCTCGACGAAGTGGGAGACATCCCGATTGAGCTTCAGCCCAAGCTGCTGCGGGTTTTGCAGGACCAGGAGTTTGAACGTTTGGGATCTAACCGCACATTAAAAGTTGATGTTCGCCTGGTGGCGGCCACGAACCGGGACCTCAATAAAAGGGTCGCGGAAAAACAATTCCGCAGCGATTTATTTTATCGTTTGAATGTTTTTCCCGTGCGTATGCCGGCTTTGCGTGATCACAGGGAAGACATTCCCCTGCTGGTCCGGCACTTTGTCCATAAGTACTCTGTGCGCATGAATAAAAAGATTGAGAGTATCTCCCGCGATACCATGGCGGCACTGACCGAAAACAACTGGCCAGGAAACATTCGAGAATTGGAGAATTTTATTGAGAGGTCGGTAATTCTAACCAAAGACTCTGTGCTGCATGTCCCGCTGGCAGAGTTGGAACAAACAGCGTCCGTGGGTACGGGTAATCTGGAAGCAGCGGAGCGGGAATACATCATCCGGATATTACGTGAATGCGATGGAGTGATTGCCGGGCCGAATGGCGCGGCCGTGAAGTTGGGCCTGAAACGTACGACCCTGCAATCAAAAATGCAAAGGTTGAAAATTTCGCGACGTGATTATGAAAGTGGGAGCGAACGTACTGGCTCATGACTGTAAAAATAGAACGGCCCGCGCAATATTTCACGCGGGCCGCCCGGTGGACTGCTTGGGATTGACCAAGAGGTGGTCACTCTAAACGTGGCCACTTCAGCGAACTCCGGGTACCTGGCACGACCTTGAATGCCGGACGGATTTCAATCCAATTTCACCGGTCGAGTTGCGAAGGTTCTTAGAGCAACCGCCCTAAGTCTCAGCCACCTCACCTGGTCTTAAACTCCCACAACTATGACTACTACAATCAGAACTTGTCATTCGACCACCTCCTCTCCGGTGTAATTGCAGATTAGTACACATGGGGCTGCCATTTCAAGTGGCATAAAGGCGGGGTAGCGGGTGCGATTTGTAAAAGATTGAGGTTTCGTGTCAGGGCATCGGCTTCAGCCATGCCGTCCAGAAACCGACACCTGTATCGGCGCCGATAAGGCGTAACCGTGGGAATCGCGTCCAATTTTCGTGTGATCGGCCCCATGGGCGCGTAAATCAATATTGGAAGATTGATTCCGGCATGGCTGAAGCCGATGCCCTGACACGGTCCCTTCTCTAACAAACTGCACCACTACCAAAAAGTGGCAGCTGGGCATTCCGGATTGTTGTGGGTTTATACTTACCGCGCTGTTTGGCTTGGTCCACCAAAAATGAAAAACAAAACCCTTTTTGTTTGCGCAATTTTCGGCCTGTTATTTCTGTGCAGTTGCAATCACGGCAAATCCGACCACGCATCCTGGCGAGTTTATGGCGGTGGACCGGACAATACCCGGTACTCCACTCTTAAGCAGATTAATCGCGACAATGTGAAGCAGTTGCAGGTCGCGTGGACTTTCGATACCGAAGACGCATCCACTGATACGGAGATGGAGTGCAATCCCATCATCGTGGGTGGAACTTTGTATGCAACCACTCCCAGGTCCAACGTCATTGCGCTCGATGCCGCTACTGGGAAACTCCGCTGGCGGTTTGATCCGTGGGACAGGACAGCCATTTCCGTTTCTCTATAACAAGGTGCGCAATCGCGGAGTGACGTATTGGTCCGATGGTGACAAAGATCGGCGCATATTTTTTGCGGCGCGGCAGTATCTTTACGCGCTAAATGCCGATACCGGAAAGCCCATAGAGACATTCGGCACCTCTGGCCATCTTGATCTGCGCGAAGATCTCGGGAGGGAAGTGAAGAACTGGGTCACCATGACTACGCCGGGAATCGTCTACAAAGATCTTCTGATCATTGGCAGCAGCATGGCGGAGGTCGAGCCGGATTCTCCTGGGGATATTCGCGCCTATGATACGCGCACAGGAAAACTGCGCTGGACATTTCACACCATTCCACACCCTGACGAATTCGGCTACGAGACCTGGCCGAAAGATGCGTGGCAGTTCAGCGGCGCAGCCAATTCGTGGTCTGGACTTTCATTGGATGTAGCACGCGGACTGGTTTTCGTTCCTACGGGTTCGGCTGTTTACGATTTCTACGGGGCTGATCGTCCGGGGGACAACTTATTTGCCAGTTCGCTGGTCGTCTTGAAGGCCGACACCGGAGAGCGAGTCTGGCACTTCCAAAATTCGCGGCATGATATTTGGGACCGTGATCTACCTACAGCGCCAGCGTTGGTAACTGTAAAGCATGATGGGCAGGATGTAGACGCAGTCGCTCAGCCCACGAAGTCTGGGTACATTTATTTGTTTGATCGCCAGACTGGCAAACCCTTATTTCCAATAGAGGACCGCAAAGTCCCGCCGTCCGATATTCCGGGAGAAGTCGCCGCCGAAACGCAACCATTCCCAACGTTGCCTGAACCGATCGCCCGCCAGAAGCTAACTGCGGACATGATTACGCAGCGCACGCCGGAAGCGCATGATGAAGCCCTGAGCAGGTTTTCGAAGGTGCGCAGTGATGGGCAGTTCATTCCGCCAAGCCGTGAGGGAACGATCATTTTCCCCGGCTTCGATGGTGGGGCTGAATGGGGAGGGCCCGCATACGACCCGGAAACTCACATGCTGGTTGTGAACGCGAATGAGATGGCGTGGATACTCCGCCTGGTGGAACAGAAGCCACAAACAGGTAAAGTCACCGGGAAAAGTATTTTTCTGCATGAGTGCGCCACTTGCCACAAACCAAACATGCAGGGAGCGCCACCGGAGTTTCCTTCTTTGGTGGGGGTGAGCCAGCAATTTGAAGAAAACGATATTCGTGAGCTGGTTTCACTCGGCGGCAATCGCATGCCGGGGTTTGCGCGGTTAGGCAATGATGGGATAAGAGCGGTCGTTCACTATGTCTACAAGGGAGAAGACAGCAGCGCAAACGTGCAGGAATCCAGGTACTCCATGAAATATATGAGCGATGGCTACAACCGTTTCTTCGATAAGGATGGATATCCCGCGATCCAGCCTCCCTGGGGTACCCTGAACAGCATCAATTTGGATACCGGAAAAATCGCATGGAAAGTTCCTCTGGGGGAATATCCTGAACTGGCCGCTCAAGGCGTGAAAAATACCGGCAGCGAGAACTATGGAGGTCCGGTAGTGACAGCGGGTGGCCTGATCTTCATTGCAGCGACTACATATGACAACAAGATTCGCGCCTTCGACAAAAGCAATGGACAAGTTTTGTGGGAAGCAACTCTGCCGGCGGCGGGCAATGCCACCCCAGCCACTTACGAAGTGAATGGGCGGCAGTTCGTGGTGATTGCAGCTGGAGGCGGAAAGATGACCAAACCTGGCGCGCCAAAATCCACAGTCGCGAAGTACGTTGCCTTTGCGTTGCCAAAATAGCCCGTGCTGTTCTAAAGGATTCAGGACGCATCGCGGGTGCGATGCATCCTGAGTTTACTGGTTAATGCACATACCTTTGGTGACGTTGGAGTAGTTCACCACCGGCGGCTTCATTGGGATCGCCTCCGCCATTCCGGACCGCATTTGATCCAACCCAACGTTTGACTGCAAATCGGTTGTTACGAGGGTAATTCGCCAATCTCGGCAGAATGTCCGAAGCCCTTCGACCGCGTGCTAGCATCGGGCAGCCTTGCCATGCACACACTTTTTCCAAATGCGTCGCCAGTTGATTTTTGGCTGCCAGCGGCACTCTGTGTGTATTACCTGATCGCCCTGCTGCTGGTGGGGAAAGAACTTCCGGAAGGTATCATCGTCGCTAAATATGGGCCTCCCGCGAACATGTCGCCTGCCGAGATACGTTATCTGCTCACCGGTTCTACCGACCGAAAAAGCGTCTCGGCTGTACTAGTCCATCTCGCCGCACAGAAATTGATCGCAATCCAGCCGGAGAATGGCGACTATCGCATCACTTTATTGGTTGAAGAAGCTCCCAAGGGAATTCCTCCCGAAGAGGCCGCGGCTATGCGGGCCGTCGTGGAGGTGCATTCTTTTGCCAATCCGGACAGCAAGACTTGCAAGGGAGGAAGTTTTCTGCTCAAGCCGGCGCGACAAAAAAATATTGCGCTGATTGGCAGTGTCATTTCCGGATCAGTGAACGCGCGGGTGGAGAAGGCTTGTTTTAACAGAAATTTGAGCTACGCGGCTCCCGCCTTTGTGATTTCCTTTTTGATTGTCATGGGGATGGCTGTACATTTCGGAAATTTTCGCGATGGTGTCGTTTTTCTCACGGCCTGGTTCATGTTTTGCAGTTTTATCATAGGGATGATCGTTGCGGTGAGTGTTGTCCCAGCTTTGCATGACGCCATTCGTGGGCGTATCGCCATGACCAACCTATGGACTGCCATGGTGCCGCTGCTGATGTTTGGTGGAGCGCTTGGTTTTGTGGATTCGCGTATCGCCAAGTTATCAACTCCGGCCTTTGCCTATACGTTAATCGCGGTTGTAATCATTAACGTTGGATTCGCAATTTCTCTCAAACGGCTAACACCAATAGGGCGTCAGCGTCTTGATGAAGTGCTGGGGTTCCGCCAGTTTTTGTCTACTGTCGAGCTCGACCGGCTGGACCGCATGAACGATCCGCACATGACGCCAGCTTTGATGAATGATTATCTTGCCTACGCCATTGCCCTGGATCTCAAAGAGGCTTGGGGCGATCATTTGAGCAGCGCTTTATTTTCCACTGTCGCCAGCACAGGTTAACGCCGGACTACATTTCTCCAAATTGCTGTAGGCGCAACGTTTCAAGATGAGCTACTATTTCGCTTGTCCGGATTGCGTATTCCCAAAAACTGCATTGGAGTGCTGAGTGCCGAAATCTCAAACGCAGCCACCCGCGAAAGAAAGCAAAGGTTCTTTTTTAAAGGGTATCGGAGCTGTGGCGGCAGTTGTGTCTTTGCTGCTTGCGTTAAACCAAGTCACCGGTCTGGTGCAGAATTTGCGCGTTCATCACAAGGAATTTTCGGATGCAATGAAGTCAGGCGAACAGGAGCAGGCGCGCAAAAATTACAGTGCGGCTTTCCACAGTTTTAAGCGCGCCACCGAACTTGATCCTATCGATCACGTAGCTCAGGCAAAGGAAACGCAGGCGGCAATGCTCTGGCTGGAGTCGCCGCACGAGAATGAGCAGCAGAAGCAGACGTTTGCTGATGTTGCGAATCAGACACTCCCGGTCCTTGATTCCGCACTCGTAAAAGCGAAAGGACAGGATGCCGGAGACATCCTGTCCCACATCGCGTGCGCGAATTTCCTCAAATATCGTGACAATATATTCGAGGGTGTGGATGTGGATGGGAACCTGCAAGCGGCCCTGGCGGCTGATCCAAACAATGTTTATGCTCACGCCATGTCAGGGCATTGGATTTTATGGAGGGGCGACGATATCAAGTCCGCTGAGACACACTTTAACGCAGCGCTGGCGACCGGGAGAGTGCATGATTACGTCCGCAATATGCAACTTGTAGCGTTAATAAATCGAGACAATTTGAAAAGTGATGTCGAAAAACTTCGCGTTTCTGATGAAATGCGTAAAGCGAATGAGACGATGTCGCCAGAAATAAAGCACAAAATATTCTTGGATGTTTTCACCTCCCATTTGTACGACCGCGAAAGCCTGAATGCTGTTCTCGCCGCAATACCTCCTCCGGATGTTGAGACTACGTATGACTGGCTTGATGACACCGAAAATGGCGAAGGGAAGACCTGGAACCGCGCATTTGTGACAGCAAAGCTCAAGGAAGTCACTGGAAATAGCACAGAGGCCTTGGCTGCCTATCAAGATCTGCAAAAAAATAGAAAGCGCGGAGTCAACGATTCCTTACATGCAGTACTCGATACCGACATTAAGCGACTGTCCCATTCGCATTAACCTGCTCGTCTCCCCACAGGTCATGTCCGGCAGGAATCTAGTAGAGACACTTTTCTCCCTCATACACTAAATCTCTCCCCGAAAGCAGCCGATATCTTTCGTTAAGTGCTTGATCTTTCAACTTTTCCATCGGTAGGCATTGAGTTGCGGGAGGCCGATGTGGCCCAGTACCCGGAACGCGTATTCCGTGGCCAATGTTTCGAAGCTGGTGGGACGGTTATAGAACGTTGGAATTAGAGGAAAGATTGTAGCTCCGGCATCGGCGGCACGGTACATGTTACGGATGTGGATTTTGTTAAGTGGGGTTTCGCGGACGCAGAGCACCAGAGGGCGTTTTTCCTTAAGGGAAACGTCAGCAGCCCGCTCGATTAAGTGAGATGCATCGCCGTTGGCAATGCGGGAAAGCGTTCCGACGCTGCACGGGATGACGACCATGGCTTCGGCGGGATAGGACCCGCTGGCTACGTTGGCTCCGATATCGGCGTTTGATTGCTGATGGATTTTGCGGGACGACTTGCCAAGCAATTGCTGCATCAAATTGTTCCGGCCTTTTAGGCCGAGTTCCTCTGCCAAGACGCGCAGGGCGCTGTCAGAGGCGATGAAGTTTACAGTTTTTACCCGTGGGTCGCGTTCTACGGCCAGAAGGAAATGCTTTAGAAACAAAGAGCCACTGGCTCCAGTGGTGGCGATCGTCAGATTTTGCGGCGGCTGGTTGGGCAACGAATTTTTGCTCCGAGATTGGAGCATAGGGAGACTGTAGAGAAGAGTCAAGGTGGATGGGCAAGCCCGACTCCACGTAAAACGAAAACGCCATGGCGACGACTACCAGCCTACGGTTACGGCGCAGCGCGGCTCAACTTCACGCGCTGACTGGAGTTGAGCGCGAAATACGGGCCAACGATCCCAATGGCCGCCGGAAATATTTAAAAGATTACAGCCAGGCTTTTCGTTCTTACCAATCCGTTATAGACAACGATCAACTTAAGACGCAAATTAATTCGGCGGATGTCGTACTCATAGGCGACTATCACGCCTTGCCAGCTTCTCAGCGATATACCGCGTCTCTGTTGGAGCAGCGGGCTTTGGACGGTGGGCGCCCGGTGGTGCTGGGGGTTGAAACTATTTTTGCCCGCGACCAGCACATCCTCAATGAATGGTGGCGCCGAGAGATTGATGAAGACGAGTTGCGCGAACGCATACGCTTTGATTTGGACTGGGGCTATGATTGGCAGCCCTTCTACGAACTGCTGGTGACTGCGCGCGAGCATACGGAAGGCCTATATGGACTGGATTGCATGCCGCGCGAGGACCTGCGTAAGATTGGCGCTCGCGACCGGCATGCGGCACACAAAATCGCCGAAATTCGGGAGCGCCATCCTCACGCCGTGATTCTCGTGATGTTCGGAGAGTCGCACCTTGCTCCCGAGCACATGCCCTTGCGATTGCGCGAGCAGCTGCCGGAAGAACGGATTGTCACTGTGCTGCAAAATGTGGATGCTCTTTACTGGCATGCTGCGGGAGAGAGCCAGCCGCACGTCAATGCGGTGAAAGTTTCTGATGATGTAGTTTGCGTATTCAATTCCACGCCACTGGAGAAGTACGAAAATTATCGTTTGCATCTGAGTCGTTGGGGCCGGACTGACGAAGAGGGGCCCGATCCAACGCCGACAATCTATAACCTGATCGATAGTCTGTTGCGGTTTCTTGAGATAAACCGCTATTCCACACACAATGGCACCCAACCAAAATTTCTGGTGGACTTGATGCCCGAAGTCTATGGGAAAAATTCGGAGGTGCGGTTGAGCTGTATGCTTTTGCGCAACGGGCTTACAGCGGGGGCGCTGGACAGCTTTTTACGAGCGGTAGAGGAGCGTGGGTGTATTTATCTGCCCAAGGTCAATGCATTCTACGTGCGGGAATTTCAGATGGCATACGTGGCCGAGGAGGCTGCGCGTTTCCTGCATTATGCTTGCCGGGGCGCTCTGGCGCATGGCGGCGAAAATCATATGTCTCCGAAAGACCGCTTTCATGCCAAAATTCTGGAATATGCATTTGGATATTTAGGGTCGCGCATTTTGTATCCTGCCAGGACTGCGCCACAAGGGGATGAAAGTTGTGAACTTTCACGTTCCGCTTGCGAACGTTATACGGAACAGAGTTCTCACCTGAGTGTTGAGGAGTGTAAAGCTTTGGCCAAACGGGTTGGATATATGCTGGGTAACACGATGTATGAATCCTACCTGGCAGGTAATTTAAATAAGGCCACATTGCGCCAGCTGTTCCTAAAACATCTCGAACAACCCGGCGCCGCACGCGAGATTTGCTTTACGCTGATGAATGGCGGTCAAGCAGTCCGCAAAAAGGCCCGCGCTGCTGCCGCAGGCGTCTAGTTCAAAACTCTAAATAGTCAGATTGGTAATCATGCGACAGCGGCAGTCGCAAATGCTGCCGATTGGTGGACTACTTTTCCGGCACCCTGGCTTACCGCAGATTCCAAGGCATGTTCGGCGCGGTTGATGACCTCGGTGACAATGTCCACCGCTTCGAATGGCTGCCTTACGACCGCCTCAGCAATCCCACCATTGAGGGGAAGGGGTTCTTCTTTGCCGGGCATTTTCACGTCCGCGAGAAGCTTGCGTAATTTTTCCAGTGCGAGCACCGCCTCGGCCTCGCCGGTTTCTCCCAGAACTAACGCAATGGTTGTGATTTCGTAACGGAAAGCCAAATCGTTTTGCCGGACATTAGCCGAAAAAATCTGTCCGATTTGTTGCATGGTAGCGTCAATAGCCTGCTCTCCAAACTCGCGCACCATGGCCCCGGCTTTACCGAATTGCATCAGCACCACTGTAAGGGGAACTCCCTGCTGCAAGGAGCGTTGAGTCTCACCCATAAGCAAATCCAGATACGACGCACGCTTGAGCAGCCCCGAATGTTCATCGGTAACAGAAAGGTTCTTTACCAGGCGGCGCAGTCCAGCGTTGTTCAATGCAATCACTACTTGATCGCAGATAGCTTTGATGACGACCACGTCGTTGGCCGGCCAAGTCCGCGAGGCGTTATGGGTGAGTATGATCACGCCCATTTGCTGTGCGCCGTCAGTTAACGGCAGAGCCAGTAGCGACCCGATGTTGAGTGCCTTAATTACTTCCCGCATGGCCTGCAACTCTGGAGCATTAGCGGCATCAGGCACGGTCAGTGGACCGCGTTTAATCACCAAATCCTGTAACGCAGGGATCAATTTTGCGACGATGGACGGTTCTCCTGCACGTACGCCTTCTCCACAATGTTCTTTAATGCTGCTGGGGGCCGTGCCCGGTTTACGCATGGCAGAGATGCAGCGCGACAACTTCCATTGTGTGCCAATTTCTTTGACCACTGTTGCCAGGACTGCATCAGCGGTTGACTGGCGATTGAGCTTTTGCGTGATCTCGGCAACCTTGGTGAAACTGCTGACGTCAGCCGTATCTGTGGTCGCGGCCGCGACTTTCGGAGCCGGGGGTGGAGTTGCCGGTAGCGGCGCAGAATCTGTGTACTGTGGAGTCATTCCCGCAGACAAATAAAGCTTCTGTAGATCCAGGTTTTTGTCTTCTTCGTGCGGGAACAGCTCCTGAATGCGTTGCAGTCGTTCAATCGCCTTGCCACGCATGCCATATTGAACAAGAATTTCCGCTTGCAGCATCAGGTCCTGCAAAGTGGCGGCTCCTAACCCGGCTTCACTGGTGCGCGCGGGGCTCGGAGCATTTTGGCTCATGCCTGAGAAACGCGAGGCAATTACCTGGAAACGGTTATCATCAATTTTTCCTCGTAGAGACTCCAAACGTTTCTGATGGCCCGGTTCGTAGATGTCTACTTCCACCGCGCGATCCAGGCACTCCGCCGCTTTGGGATAATTTGCCATGCCAAAGTGCAAATCAAAAAGTTTGATCAGGGTCTGGCAATAATCCGTTTCGCGGTTGGAGGCATTGAACAACTCGCTCATGAATTCGAGCAGTTCTGAAGATGGCCGATGCTTCGCCGCAAGGTCCTGCATCATGCTGGCAAAATTTTTTCGTTCACCCTTACGCCGCTGTTGCTGCTCCAGCTTGCGCGCCAACGCGACTGCGTCTTTATCTTGCTCCGCATCCAGAAACGCCCCGATTAAATCGGAGACTTCGGTAAGGCGGGCTGGGTTTTCTTCGTACTGTTGCCAGATCAGCGGCTCTGCCTCGGTCAGCTGATTGGTGGCAAATAAGGCCTTGGCGTAAATCTCGCGTATTTCTGCCGAGTAAGAACCGGTGCTCACCAGTGGCTGGAGGATGAAGATCACCGCGCCAGCCTGATTTTGCGTGAGCAGAATTCGGCTGTAAGCCAAGGCAATTTCTGGATTAGTGGAGTCTTCGCCGTAAGCACGCTCATACCACTGGGCAGAATTTCCGTTATTGGCATCAGCAAGTTGCCCTAACTTAAAGAATGCTCCGGCAGCCTGCTCGTTCTCTCCCACTTCCGAGCACAATTCGCCCAGGCGCACCAGGTTTCGTTCGCTGGGATCC
Organism: uncultured Acidobacteriaceae bacterium; assembly: GCA_963792305.1. Taxonomy (GTDB): domain Bacteria; phylum Acidobacteriota; class Terriglobia; order Terriglobales; family Acidobacteriaceae; genus CAWBXL01. The sequence goes on from CAWBXL010000225.1 coordinate 29,380, forward strand.
AGCGCGACAATCTTCTTCAGTACGGTGAGGCAGTCTGGTTTTGAACCGACCCGGGTCAGGTCAGCCAGTGCCGCCTCATAGGTTTCCATCGCCAACTTGCGGTTGGTACTTTCCAGCAGTTGACCGAAGCGTATTTTCTGCTGCCAGGTTGGATTGGCAAAGCGGGCAAGCTTCTTGTAGGTCAGGCTGGCGCGAGTGGCATCTTCGGATTGCAACTGCCGCTCAAATAATTCCCCGAGCAGCCGGGAAGCATCAGCAGTCCTTTGTAGTGAAAGACATAAGTCCGCGGCCATGGAGCGGACCGTGTCATTCAGCGGGTCCATCTCCAGCACTTGCAGATATACGTCGAGCGCGTCCGCACTCTTGCCTTTTTGCAAGAGCTTCTCCGCCTTCTCAACTTGGCGGGCGACTTCTGCTCGATCCACTCGAATTGTTTCTGCCATGAGACCTTGGGCCGTGCAGGGACTACTTCCTTTAAAATTTTAGGGGGATGGCTAGCAGGCGGCAACGAGGTAACGGCAAACGCGGGTTACGAAGGTCATGCACGATTTCTCGCCCCAGCGGTCACCAACCTTCGCACTGCCCGGGGAGGAGCATTGAGAAAATTTCTCCATTACAATGACACTGTGAGTGACGCCGTCCGCATAGGAATTTTGGGCGACTTTAACCCCGAATTCCGTTCGCACCATGCCACGAACGACGCCCTCCAGCACGCCGCTGGCAAGCTAGGGACGATAGTGGAATCCGTTTGGATTCCTACGCCTTCCGTTCTCGAACCCAATGGGGTGAAGACCCTCGAAAGCTTTGATGGGATATGGGCTTCCCCGGGAAGTCCTTATAAAAACATGGATGGGATGCTGCGCGGGATTCAATTTGCCCGCGAGCGCGACTGGCCTTTTCTGGGGACCTGCGGTGGGTTCCAGTATGCATTTATCGAATGCGCCCGCAATGTGCTGGGAATTAAAGACGCCGATACTGCCGAGAACAATTCTGGTTCGAAAAACATCATTATTTATCCCGTGGCATGCGCCGTGCCTGATCGCAAAGGGGATGCGCCCAAACTTTCTGGAGTCGTTCCGGAAATTCGCCTGCGCCCTGGATCTTATTTGCAGACCTTTTATGGGCAGGAAACTGTCACCGAAGAATTTTTCTGCAATTTTGAAATGAATCCTGAATTTGAATGGGCCGCCATGGAAGCTGGGTTTCCTGTGGTTGCACGCGGCGCTGGCGGCGAGGCGCGTGCGATTGAGTCTCCTACGCACCGGTTCTACATCGCGACATTGTTTCAACCGCAGCTGGCTTCCAAACCAAAGGACCCGCATCCCCTGGTTCTAGCATTTGTTCAGGCCGCCGCCGACTGGGGTAAGAAGAAGCTGGATGATAGTGTCCTGG
>CAWBXL010000226.1:0-4160 GCA_963792305.1 uncultured Acidobacteriaceae bacterium
CATGGCGCACTATGTGAACACACGGGCTGACCAGGGCGGAGTCCACACCAACTCGGGTATTCCGAATCACGCTTTTTATCTCGTCGCTATGGAACTAGGCGGCAATGCGTGGGAGCGGGCGGGCAAAATCTGGTATGTAACGCTTACACAAAGGCTGCAACCCAGTACTGATTTCCAGGCGGCCGCCGATGCGACATTCGCTGTTGCCGGCGAGCTGTTTGGACAGGGCAGCGATGAACAAAAAGCCGTCCAGGGCGGATGGAGCGGTGTTGGCATCACGGTCAATCAATTTGCCGCCAACGCTGCTGCCGTCGCCGCGAAAAAACGGACTGCTTAACATTCAGAGTAAAAACATGGGCGTATGCGGCGAATGATTTTCGCCGCATACGCTTTTGCTCGTCATAGAATGAATAAAGTGAGGAGAAATGCACGTTCATTTTGAACGAAGCGGGGGATTTGCCGGGATTACTCTGAGCTGCGACTTTGATTCCGCTAATTTATCACCAGAAGAAAACTCGGATTTAACGCGGCTGCTTACGGAATCGCACTTCTTCGAACTGCCTGCTGCCATGCCTGCACAATCCGGCGCCGATCTTTTTCAATTCAACATTACTGTTGATAACGGGACGCAAAAGCATAGCGTCGTGTTTGATCAGAAGAGCGCGCCGGAATACTTAAAGCCCCTGTTGCAATGGCTCATGGCTGCACAACGTAAAATTCTGGCAGCGCAAAAGCCCCACTCATAACAAGCCGCAGGGGAATTAATTTCCCTGCAGTTTTTGTTTGGAGAATAATTTGTGGAACTGTTCCGCGGTTGGTGTTTGCCATAGATACCAGACGACCACCATCCGCACGATGATTCCCAAACCGCCCCAAACTAGTGACCAGCGAAAATCTATCGCAGCAGCCGAGACAGTGGGAATCAGCATTACGAATCCAGCAAATGCTGCGAGTATGGTCGTTCGTCGCGCCCAGCTTTGCATGCGCAACATGCCCCATCCGACCAGTGCAGCAATGGCAGAAACGAGCAGAAACATATAAGGTCCGGCCAATTCCAATCCGTTTAATAACGATGCACCTGCGGCCATAGAGATCTCCGGCTGCTCCGTCGGAACATGATTCCGCCAGCGCCGCCTAAATAAGCAGCGACCAAGAATATAAGAATCGCAATGGCGGTGACACCGGCAGGTCGAGACATAAAAGCAACTACGGGCGCAAAACAAAATCTAGTCTAACGATTTCAGTGGGTATGTTTCTTAAGTGATTTCAAAACATTGAGTGGCGGGCAAGTTGCCCGCCACACAAACCCAAGCCAACTTACTCACTACCTTACGCCAAATCGAACAACAGCACTTCAGCGTTATCCACGCCTTTGAGGGTCAGCTTGCTTTCATTAGTGACGGCCGCACCGTCTCCCTGATTCAGCTTCTCACCGTTCAACTCCACGCCGCCTTTGGCAATTTGAAGCCATGCAGCGCGGCCTTTGCCAAGTTCGTGCTTAACTTCCTGACCGGGTGCAAGTAGCGAAACATACAGCTTGGTGTCCTGATGGATCGTGACTGAACCATCTTGTCCATCGGGCGATGCAATCACTCGCAGTTTGCCCTGTTTTTCTCCCGCCGAAAATGACTTCTGCTCATAGCCGGGTTTGTGACCCTGCTTGTCGGGCATGATCCAAATCTGAAGCAGATGTACTGGGTCTTTGCCTGAGTGATTGAACTCGCTGTGCCGTATGCCCGTTCCTGCGCTCATGCGCTGACCATCGCCCGGGAAGAATGACTGCTCCGGTACCCAGGCTGTCTTTGTGCTCCAATGCGCCTTCGAGGACATAAGTAATGATCTCCATGTCCCTGTGCGGATGGAGGGGGAAGCCTTCGCCGGGCGCGACCCAGTCCTCATTGATTACGCGCAATGAGCGGAAGCTCATAAAACGCGGGTCATAGTACTGGTCAAAGGAAAACGTGTGTTTGGTGTTGAGCCAGCCGTGGTTGCCGCCGCCCCGTTCGTTACTGCGCCGAATGTTAATCATTGAATAATTCTCGTTATAACGACTATTTAGATGTAGTGGCTGGCAAAAGGATTCATCCGCAATGGATAGATAAAACGAGGGTTATGCGTGAGCAGCGGAAGTGACGGGCTTATAGTCGTAAGGCAGACGGACCACAAATGTGGTTCCTTTGCCTTCCTGGGTTTCGAAGTGGATCGTTCCTTGATGCTTGTCCACAATCACATTGTGCGCGATGGCCAGACCCTGGCCGGTGCCTTTTCCAACTTCTTTTGTGGTGAAGAAGGGCTCAAAGATGCGCGAGCGGATTTTTTCTGGAATTCCGCCACCAGTATCAGAGATGCGGATCTCGGCCCAACCCGGGCGATTTTGAGTTTGCACCTTAATAGTTCCTTTTTTCCCACCACTCTTCGGTGATATCTCGGCAATAGCGTGTGCGGCATTCACGACTAAATTCAGCACCACCTGATTCACCTCGCTGGGAAAGCATGTGACTGGAGGCAGCGACACATCGAAATCAGTCTCCATCTCTGCCACGTATTTCCACTCGTTGCGGGCGACAGCGATTGTGCTTTCTATGGCCTTGTTCAAATCCACAGGCTTCTTTTCTGTGCTGCCTGGGTGGGAGAACTCCTTCATCGCCTGGATGAGGGTGGCCACACGGGTCACGCCCTCTCTTGCCTGCTGGATGGCTTTGGGAATTTCTTCTAAAAGATATTCCGATTGAGTTTCCTTCGCAGCAGCGGACACAGCTTCGGCCATTTCCCGAGGAATAGGGCCATGCTTGGCAGCGGCCAACAATACCTCATGTTCTGCCAATAGAGTGCGCAAATCGGTGAAAGCTTCTTCGAGAAAACGAACATTGTCGCCGATGTATTGTGTGGGTGTGTTGATTTCATGGGCGATGCCTGCAGCGAGTTGGCCGATGGATTCGAGCTTTTGCGACTGGCGCAACTGGACTTCCATCATGTCCCGCTCCCGCTCGACCTTCTTGCGTTCGCTGATGTCATTGGCCAGCAGCAATGCGGCGGGTTTCCCCTCCCAAACAATCCGGCGCATTCTGACTTCTACATCAATAAGTTCTCCATTTTTATTGCGATATTGAGTTTCATTCACCATACCAAGCGGGTGCTCTCCCAGAAGGCCGCTGAGTTTGTTTGTGTCGTGCAGGCTTGTTATGTCTTTGTTCCGCCACTCTTCCGCAGAAAATCCGAAAGTGCTTACAGCCGCCTGGTTAATTTTCCAGGACCGCCGGGTTTGCGTGTCGAAGACAAAGGTGGGATGAGGGTTGCTCTCAAATAGCAATTGATAACGCTGCTCACTGAGTGCCAGTTGGTTAGCCTGGGACGTGAGGCGGCGATCCACAACTGATGTAAGCAGCGCGAAGCCGATGACTACCAGCGTGACCACTACGATCCCGGAACTGGCAAGGGTGGAAATATCTACTGCGTGTGAAAGATCGGCGGTCATCGTCATGGGAGTGAAACTTACCGCGGCCATGCCGGTGTAGTGCATGACAGGGATCGCCAATCCCATGACAATCGCGATCATCATCTGCAGCTTTTTGCTGCGATTTTCCTCTCGGAAATAAAAAATCAGCCCGATCGCTGTCAGGGCGATCACCATGGCCACAACGATGGAAAGCGCCCAGAGGCCGCGATTGTAATGATGCATCGCTTCCAACCGCATCGCTGACATGCCAGTGTAGTGCATGGTCGCGATTCCTGTTCCGATCAGGAAACTTCCAGTAGCAACATGGAAAGCGGTCAACTGCGGTCGACTAACTACAAACAATGCGATTAGAGAAGCTACCACCGCCGCCACCAACGACAGTGCGACTGTAGGAACGTGATAGTAGACCCGCAACGGTAGCTTGTAGGCCAGCATGCCCGTATAGTGCATGGCCCAAATGCCGCCGCCCATGGCTACCGCTCCGCCTGCCAGCCAGGCCGCGCGTGCGGCGCCTCGGCTGGCGGTGATGCGTCCAGCCATTTCCAGGGCGGTGTAGGAAGCGAGAATTGCGATCATCACTGACAGCGCGACCAAGCGGTGGTCGTATGTCGCCGGAATGACTGACATGCTGTTCATGGATTCCCCATGGCACAGAGGCCATCGAGAGCAATACGTAACTGAAAGGTTGAAGGTGTCAACATAA
>CAWBXL010000227.1:0-18688 GCA_963792305.1 uncultured Acidobacteriaceae bacterium
AGTACAAACTACGGCCCTGCTGAAAGCTACTGTGTCGCAACCCTACAAACTTTTTTCTGGCGGCAATTGGAGGCATTTCTCCTTACCAATGGGTTGTCAGCGGCGCACTACCCGAGGGTCTTACTTTCGACGCGAGCGGCCTGCTGAGTGGTACGCCACTGAATTCGGCGACTATCCGCTCGCTTTTGGCGTGCAGGACTCGACCACGCCAGACCCTCTGACGGGTGGCCCCATACCGCTGAGTCTTCACGTCGACAGCGGTTTGACGTTGTTTCCCACCATTCAAAACCCCATCGTTGACAAGGATTATCGCAATCACCCACGCATCGGGCGGACTGCCGCCATACACGTTTCAGTTAACCGGAGGAGCATTGCCGCCAGGCCTCACGTTCAATGCGACAGCGGGCGTCGTCAGCGGAAAACCCACGCAGGACGGGCCGTACTCATTCACCATCAAGCTTTCTGATTCCGAAAACCCCAAGGCCACCGTGTCAGCGACCTACTCTATCGTCGTCGGCGCTGCGGGACTTCAGATCACCAGCCCGAGTTTTCTTCCTAATCCCTCGGTTGGCGTACCCTACACGACTACCTTGCAGGCAACAGGCGGACTGACGCCCCTTATTCATGGGGATTTGGCGTCAACACTGGCCGATTCTTGCAAGAGCCACAGGGGTTCACACTTTCAACTGATGGTGTGCTCTCAGGAACGCCGATTCAATGGAATCCACCAAACGTCTACGACAATTTTAATGTGACGGTGACCGATTCCGAGGACCCCCCGGTGAAGGTGACGCGCACGTTGGCTCTGAGCGTCCAGTCAACTTTGCAGATCCTCACCATAAGTTTACCCATTGGGCAGGTCGGCACCACTATCCAGACAGCTCTAACGGCGACAGGAGGAATTCCGCCTTACACGTGGAGAGTGCAATCTGTTGGCGTGGATCCAAACATTATTGGGCTCTATCTGAACGACGGTAATGTGGTTGTAGAAGATCCGCTACAACCCGCAAACACTTCCGTCGTCATATATCTTCATGATTCCGAGAAACAACCCGATTTCAAACAAATCACCGTGCCGTTGGTTTTCCTGCCTGCGGCGCTTCCTACCACCACCACACTTACATCGTCAAACACTACTGCCGAACCGGCGAGAACGTGACGTTTACGGCCACGGTTGCCCAGACGTCCGGTGTGCCTGCGGGAACGGTGGTGTTTTATCGCGGCGGGGCCACGATGATTGGGACCGCAGTGCTCGATGCGAATGGCAAAGCATCCATTCAGGCTTCGTTCGCCACCGCTGGTGTGTACAGCATCACGGCAGTGTACGGCGGCAGCAATTCCTCGGCGATCAGTATGTCCGCAGCGTTGACTGAGACTGTGGTTACGCCCTCAGTCTCCGCTTCGGTCAACCCCGGGACATTGACTATCAAATCGGGTAGTTCCGGAACGCTGACCATTACGCTTACACCCGCCGGAGACTACACCGGCACAGTTACTTTCTCCTGCGGAACATTACCCGCGCACGTGTCCGGTTCCTTTGCGCCGCCCAGCATCGTGATCGCTGCTGGTAGCGGCCCTGTTACCGACACGCTTACCGTTCACACGGATGCCCCACAGACGGCTATGTTGCTCAGGCAACCCGCCGATAGCTCTCGCAACAATACTTCTTACGCGGCCACCTTCTGGTTGTCGGCTCGGTTCTGGGGATGCTTGTTCTAACTCGCAGCAAACGTAAGCTCGCAGGTGCGGGAAATTTCCGGGTCATTTTGGTACTCTGCTTATTCTGTGTGGCCACACTGATCGGCTGCGGCGGCGGCCCAAGCTATACTCCCCCGAACAACGACGCACCTCACGGAACTTACATCATTCCTATCACGCTCAGCATAGGAGGCGGAGGAACTCAGAATGTGAATGCAAAAGTCGTTATAGATTAAAAGTCAATTTTAGTTGGAGATTCGCAGTGTTGCAGTTTGCCAATCGATTCGCATCAGGGCAGCGTCTTCAGGCCCCCGCATGAGCCTTATCCACGCTGGTCATGGGACGGACTCCAGGAGTAACACTACCGGTCCGCCGGTAGTGTCCTAAACCAAGCAATCCGCCGTTTTACCCGTCTGACAAATGCTTTCTCAAGGAAGCTGGACAATCTCAAGGCCGCATGTGCGCTGCACTTCGCCTATTACAACTCTTGCCGGATACACAAAACGCTGCGCTGCACTCCCGCCATGGAAGCACAAATCACAGACCATATATGGACACTGAGGGAATTACTGTCGGCCCGATTCCGAATCTTTTGGGTGGATTCGCTGACTTTTTGCGGCAATTATCTCATTCAATTCCTCTATCAGTTCGTCAAAGACTTTCGGGTCTCTTTCGTGTTGAATCCTCATCACCGGAACATTCATCCGGTCGCGTTCTGGGGAGTCATCGCTTGGAATAATACGCCGAAAAGTGGTGTAACGTTAGTTTTATAAAGGTAGTAAAATCTTAACAAAATGGCAGACCGCGTAGTCTCGGAACAGGAAAAAATCCTAACTGAAGAAATGGCAGCCTTGGCGAAGCAGCAATCCGAAGCGCTTCAAACCGCCGTGTACATGCGTATGCCAACTGACGTGGCTCAGAAGTATGACGAACGCGCAAAGCGCATTGGTGGGATTTGCAGCCTTCTCTCGAAAATCAGGGGACACTAACCTTCAACGCATGTTTAGGACACTACCCGGTCCGCCTGCAAAACGTAACGAATTGACAACTGTTGTAACATCGCCATTTCACTCATTGACCTGTTGGTGCTTAGCCTGAAGCGACTTTGTAGCGTGGTTCCTGATCCACAGAAGGGACAAAAAATCCTCAGTCGCGTCTCTGAAAAATATAAAAATAAAAAATATTCCCAGGGAGCAATAGTGTCTCCATCAGGGCCCCCCCGGCCTTGGGCTGGACAGCTAGGGCCTGTCGCTGGAACGCCAATTTTTTTGTGTCGTAACCGGGTGAACCCTGCCCATCTTGCTCTGTGTCGCTCGGTGCTACGATTGCACAAGTGAAGGGCAGTGATTGTGCGCAAAAGCGCATAAACACTACCCTCACGTATCATTTGCTCTTGCTCCATCTCGTACGGCCACACTTGAATGATGGAAATGGCATGGAAGAGGTCGTCGGTTCGATCCCGACCAGGTCCACTAATAACTTCAAAATCTTCTGCAAGTTGACTGAAACGACAGGGACGTGATTAGTTCATGAAGGTCAAAACGATAGGACTCTCGGCCGCAGTCACCGGACGAAAATCCGCATTTGACTTACTGATCTTGGGTCTGTATTTCTTGGTACAACAGCGCGAAACTCTGCTGCGAAGCGATATGTGCCGTAAGTGTGCCATACCCTTCGAGCCACTATGCGCCAATTCGGCCTTTTTCGATACTTTTGCAGAGCGCTTCCGTGCGGGCTTAGGTTATGGCAAGTTTCTGATTTTTAAAGTGGCAGCGGCTGAAATGCGCCATCGAACCTGAACGACTCTTAATCAGTAGGTTGTAGGTTCGATTCCTACCGCGCTCACCATGTCTTTGTATTCAATAACTTGCGCAGATTGATGTGCTGTCATAAGGTGTCAGTTTGACTGACCAAGAATCAGTAGGTTGAAGGTTCGATTCCTACTCTGGCTGAGCATGTTTCCAACAACTTACCGAAGTTGGTGTTTTCAGGGTGTGCCGTGAAGTGTGCCGTAAATTTTTTTCTACGACCTACGCTACGCCGTCACACTCGTTGATCGCTGCCCGGACAATTTCAAGTTCCGGGTGTTGATACCGCATCGCGGTCTTCACGTCATCCTTAATGTCTCATGGCCATCATGACGGCCTTGAGATTGCCAGTCCTTTTCCAGCCCGGTTCAAAAACTACCTTGGCTATTAAATCTGGGGCGAGATCGGTGGAGATCCCGTTTGCTCCGGGAACATTGCTCAAAGTGAACTGCGAACTGGGTGATTGTGCGTTGGTGCTGTTGTTAAGTCCCAAGACTCCTGGCGGGGGATTGGTTACATTTAAGGCAGTCTCTGGATTTTCTGCCGCGAAAGCTACCCACACATGGTTGTTGAAGTCTTTGGTGATGCGAACTCCCGGCTGTCGCGTCCAGTTATACCCCACGACGTATTGAGAATCGATGGTAAGCGGAATCATTTCGTGAAATGTGCCCAGACCTTTCCGGCCAGTGGTCAGCAAGCTCCAGCTCTGACCCGCGAGAATGGAAAAGCCGTTGTTGAAATCAACTTGTCCCCACAATTGCCGCTGGCGCGGATTAAAACTGTTGCTTTCCACTTCATTGGCAGTCGGCGCGGCCCCGAGGAAATCAGCTTCGTAATAGCCAACAACTTGCCGATCGCGATGTTTCAAAGGGTGCCGTAAAATGTGCCGTAGACTTCTGCCTCAGCCTTCTATTCGCGAAAATCCAAGGCATGTTCCACCCAGCAAATTCCTGCGCCTTGCGGCGATTTCCGCGCGGAGCGAAGTCGAGATAAGCTGGACTCGATTTTCGCCGGTGAGTCCGTCGGTCAGCGTAACGCGGCTTATAGAAAGCGCCGCGGGCGTCAGTGTTATCAATCACGGGCGCCGTCATCTGCAGTTCATAGGAAAGCTTTTGTATTTGAGAGATCGTAGACACTGGAAGTGATTGGCACTCAGCTTAAGCATTTTCGATGAACGATTGACGCACAGAGGGCACGGCACGAGCTATTTAGTTAGCCCTTGATAATCCGGGGAAGGCATCGCGAGATTTACAGAATGGTTGATTTCGTATTTTCCGCGGTCCGCCAGTTGTCCATCATTCCCGGAGCGAGAGCGTCGCGCATTTGCAAACGCGCACGGCTAAGGCGGGTTTTTACATTGGCCTCTGAGAGACCTAACAGTTCCGCGGTCTCGCGCATGCTGAGCTGTTGAACGTCTCTTAGCATTAACACTGACCGGCACTTGGCTGGAAGCCTGGGGAGAGCGATAGCCAGTGCCTGACGCAGTTCCTGGTTTTCAAGCGCCTCCGCAGCGCCGCAGAGGGACGTTGCAAGGGGCATAGTGCGTCTGGAAATCAAAGCCTTTTCCCGCAGTGATTCCTCCCATCGCCGTTGGTGCGAGGAGCGAACCGCCGTTTGCCGGTGTCTTTTTGACTTTCTTTTTGACTTTGGCCATCGCCTGCTCCCTAGAACAGATGCTTACTTCAGTGCGCTGAAACGTTTGATCGATGCCGAAACTTCACGCCTTGGCAACCGCACAGTGGGATCGGAAGAAAAGGCCTTCAGCGCCGTCAGAAGAATCTAGGCCTAGTTGAGCAGCTCGCAAAGACTCAGTGATCTCGGAGGCCGACACGCTGTTGCTGGCCATTCCAAACCAACTGGCATTGACTACAATTCGCATGTGATGGAAGCGGTTCTGAAGACGGTTGCCCCGGCGGTCGGTTGGCGGCCGACGCCGTAATCATCCGCCACGATGATTTACACATCGGGACTAACATCACCAGCCGTATCGATTGTCGGCCACTCGTTTGATGGTTCGGATGAAAAACTGCGCTTCGCCGCCGGCCTTGTCAAGTCTGGGATCTTGCATGTAGTTGAGATTAAAATCTCACAACTTGAAAATCACAGCGGTGCTGCTCAAACTGGATAAGACAACCTACGTTCCTCCTGAGGCTGACGGCTCCAGATGTACTGGGAATGTACCTTTTTCGTTTCGCGACAAAAGACGTTCGAGCTCTTGAAAAAGTAAGGTGGGATCAATTGGTTTCGACAGATAGCCATCAAACCCGCAGCTTAGTATTCTTTCTTTGTCTCCTTGCATCGCATATGCGGTGACGGCCAGCACAGGCAATCCCGCAAATCTTGGGTTTTCGCGGATTTTACGCACCGTTGCATATCCATCGAGCACGGGCATACCTAGGTCGAGCAGTAAAATATCCGGTTTTGCTTCTTCCACCATTCGGAGTGCTTCTTCTCCATTAATCGCTTCAATCACGGTATGGCCGTGCATTTCCAGCAACTCACGCAATAATTCGCGATTGACTGCATTGTCTTCCGCAATGAGTATTTTTTTCATTTTGTTTTAGTGTTGTCCAGCGGCCGTCGCCCGTTGGCCCTGAATTACCCGGTTGATTTCACTAATCAGTTGCTGTTGCCAAGGCTTGCCTTTCTCAAAGAACGCCTGAGTGTCTTTCCCCAAAATCGCGAGTTCTTGCTCGGTGAGCGTCTTTCCGGTCATTACCAAGATTGGTAGGTGTTTCAAGGTGTCCTGCTGCCGGATGTGGCCAATCACCTGAAAGCCATCCATGCCGGGCATTAACAAATCAAGCATGACTGCGCTAACAATTTTTGAGGACAACACTTCAAGAGCTCTGGTGCCGCTCTGTACACTCTGTGTCTCGTATCCTGCTGACCTAAGAGTGTCCTCCAGAAGTTCCAGGGTTTTGGGATCATCGTCCACCAGCAAAATGACTGAATCATCGTCGATTTTCGGCTCGACATGCTTGTGCATGGTTTCCAGCAAAGCCGCCTTGCGAATCGGCTTGATCAAATATTCTGTCGCGCCCAAAGCAAAACCAACATTTTTCTGATCGACAACCGAGAGAATGATGATGGGCATGGCGGCCGTTTCTGCCTGTTTCCGCAGAGCGACCAGAGTCTCGAAACCATCGCCTTTATCCATCAATACATCAAGAGTGACGGCATCAGGACGGAGATGTTTGATCTTTTCCAGAGCTTCCGCTCCCGATTCCGCCATTGCGATTCTGTAATCCGAACTCAGATAACTGGCCAGCAGCTCCCGGGAAGAAAGTTCGTCGTCCACGATAAGTACGAGCGGCTTGCCTGTAATTTCTTTCACAGAGCTATTCGAATCACTCGATGTTTTAGTTGGTGGAATGATTACTTCCATCTTTTTTGAAATCGCTGGAAGTGTAAAAGTAAACTGGCTGCCCTGGCCTAGAGCGCTCTCCAGGAAAATTGTTCCGCCTTGGCGTTCCACAAGGCGCTTTGTAATGGCGAGGCCGAGTCCTGTGCCCTCCTGAGTAGATTCTTTCCCGGCGTCCACCTGACGAAATTCTTCGAAAACTGCGGCATGGTCCTCCGGTCGAATACCGATTCCGGTATCTTTTACAAATATGCTGACTAAGTCTCCTTTTTTACAGCAGCCAATCTCGATTTGGCCATTTTTCGGTGTGAATTTCACCGCATTACTGAGCAGGTTATAGAGGATTTGCTTGAAGCGTACCCGGTCAGCATACACGGATAAGTTAGTAACCGATGCCTTCTCAACATTGATGTTCTTAGCCATGGCGAGTGGCCGGATCGTGGAAAGAACTTCCGGCAAGGCATCCTCGATATTGAAATCTTCACAGCGAAGTTCGAGTTGTCCAGCCTCTATTTTGGATAAATCCAGAATGTCATTAATGAGCTGTAACAAGTGACGAGCGCCGTCTCGCACATGCCCGATAAAGCGTCCTTGCTTATCAGTGAGCGGTCCCGCCGTTTTGTCCGCCATGAGATCAGAAAAGCCAATGATTGCGTTCAAGGGCGTGCGCAGTTCATGACTCATACTGGCCAAGAACTGACTTTTTAATTTGGTCGCCCGCTCGACTTCACGATTCTTAACCTCCAATTGCTTGTTTGCGGTGGCCAGCTGTGTAGTGCGCGCCTCCACTCTCTGCTCTAGTTCACGATGAATTTTCTGTAGGGCTTCTTCGCGTTCCTGAATCTGCCCCAACATCTCATTGAATGCCTCAATTAGGATGTCAGGGTTCGTCGCGATTGTGAGTAGGAATTGCCCGTAGCGAATAATCCTTTTCACGGGAAACAATTCGCGCCAACTCCGCCAAATGTACGATCGGTTTCGTCACTGCGCGTTGGAATACTGATGAGACCAATAGTGCGGCAATCAAAGATATGAGTAACACGATGCTGATTCCCGCGAAACGCTTCAGCCGTCTGCTGATTACGTGCGGATCGGTACCGAATGTATACGAAGCCAGTGGTTTGCTCAAACACAATCCTGCGTACGACAACCAATTGACCGTTGGCAAACCAGTGGATTTCGTCTTGATCCCGCGCAAGTCGAGGCAGGGTGAACGTTTGCCTTTCATCAGCGCGAAAGTATGAGGCAAAAGGCTGGCCATCCAACGTATAAACCCCAGCGGAAACAATGTTGGGGGAAGCTTGAAGCGCCGACAGTGTACTTTCCGCAGTTTTCGGATCACCGAACACCAGCGCGGACACTGAATTGGAGCCGGCGATCTGCGCCTGGATGGACAGATTGTGCACCATTGCATTTCGAAAGCTGATCAAGTCGTATCCCACAAACGCAGCGCAAGCGAGCAACAGGGCCGCGCCACGACAAGCATGTTCATTTTGGTCAGTTTCGACGTAATCGAATATTGGCGTACTTTTAGCATCGTGGTATCAATTCCCAACCGAAGGGTTCTTTTTGACAACCGTGGCGACCCTCAATAATTCAGAACGCAGAGTTAAGCCAACATTCTGGGCGGCCGTTAGATTTACTTCGAAGCGAACCCGCTTGTCTTCCACGACGAACTGGACCATGCCGCCCCGCTCAGAAAATTGCGGTATTCGCTGACAGTCAAAATAGCTTCTTTGTCCATAGCTTCAATGATCTTGTTGAGTCGGCCTTCTTCTGTTGAGCTGAGAAATAGAATCTGGCAATTGCCTGATTCCTGGGGAGTAGAAATTCGTCTGGCTACAACACTCTTTTTGCCACCTATTGTTTCGCCAGCCAATGCTCTGTCCAGAACCGGGCCAAATGGGTCTTTACCGAAAATCATACTGTAAAGAATTCGCCTTTGCTTGTCGCATTGGCGGGCCATCCACGAAACGTCCGAAGTTATAGAGGTAAGCAGCTTTCACTTGATAGTCTGTCGGCTTTGGGTTTTCTCCCAACGCACCGGCAGCGCCCATTAACAACCACCCTATTGCCAGCGCAGCCCGCCAAATCGTGCGGGCTAGAAGAATCCGTCGGACCTGTTCTACCTGCTCACCCGTTCTCATGAATATCAATCCGCGGACCTTCTCCATGTGATCTGGGCGTAGACGCTTCGCTTAATCCCGACAAGCGGTCCAGGATCACGTCCGAACTCCGCGTGCTGCGGCTGAAGCAAGTTCTGTCCGACGATGGAAACTTCCATCTGTCGGGTGGCTGCCCAGGCAAAGTGCAGGTCAGCAGTGCTGTAGCCACTCACTAATTGAGCTGGTAATGCGCTTACGTAACGATAGGTCTGGTCAACTTCAAATCCCCTGGGTAGATTGAATCGCGATTGCACCATTACTTGATTGTGCGGACTCGATCCTTCGTGTAACGAGACAGCTTGGTTGTCGGGACTGCCCGGCTTGAGCTTCAGATCGATGTTCAAGTAAGAGTAAGAAGTCTTTATCTGAAACCACGACGTTGGCTTCCAATCTGGAGCGATTTCGAATCCATCAGTGTCGCCCTTTACCCCATTGACCCACGGAAAATGAACACTGAAGTGAGGTGGCGCCGGGGTAGGGTCGAGCGTCACGGTTTGATCACCCAGGCTAACGAGGTCATCGTAGTTGTTGTGGAACGCGGCGAAATCTACGTAAACGTTTTGTGTTACTAGTGCCCGGTAGCCGGCTTCGTAACCAAGTAAGGTTTCCGCGGACAACCCTCTATTTCCGTCGATCTCCGCAAAAATAGGTGGGGCGGCAAGCGCAAATCCGTAGAGCTTTACATCTTCCTCGAGTCGGGACGGTGTGCGTACGGCCCGCGTCACAGCAGCCCAAACTGTGTGCCTTGGACTAATAGTCCACAAACCTCGCACACTGGGCTGAACCTCCAACCCGGTGTAGTTGTTGTGTTCGAGTTTGGTGCCGACCGTCAGCGAGAATTTGTTGGGCACGAAAGCAATCTCATCCTGCACGAAGCCGCTGTAAACGTTGTTAGATATCTTTCCCGGAGTGACATTGAGAGAAGCAACGGTTTGAACAAATTCACTGGGACTTAAGCGGGCGCCAAGTCCCCAGATGAAATTCTGCCGTCCTGGCAGAGGTAAATGATGAATGAAGTCGATATCGAAGGTGTTGCGGGTCTCTTCGTAATGAGGGGCCCGCGCGTAGGTTCGATCATAATAGGCCTGGATCTGAATGTCCGAACCCTGGCGCAATTCATGCCTCCACCGTGCAAGAAGATTCCCTCCCGATGCTGCTACAGCATTCAGAGCGTCGAATTCCGAGGGAGGATTGAACACTGCATAGCCTACAGACTCGCCGACCCCACTTTTGTAAATATCTCCCTGAACGGTTAGCTGATCACGATCATTAACGTTCCAATCCGTACGAAAACCTATTTGGGCCGTGCGCCAGTGATCGTAAGAAATGTCATCGGGGTGAAATCCACCTCCGCGGCTAAAGGCTTTGCCATAGATGCGGTAATCAAAGTTCCTGCCATTGCCATTTCCATAGCGGAAGCTGCCGATGCCTTGGTCAATATTACCGCCACCAGTGGATACTAACGATCCGTGAGTGTCCTTGGCACTTTTGGTGATGATATTGATCACTCCATTAACTGCGTTCGCTCCCCATATGGTGCCGCCGGGACCTCGAATGACTTCAATACGCTCAATGTCTTCGAGAACTAGGCCATCCTGTAGTGCCCAGTAAACTCCAGCAAAGAGCGGGGTGTAGATACTTCTGCCATCCACCAGCACCAGCATTGACTTCGAGAACTGGTCGGCGAATCCGCGAATTCCCACTGACCAGTGATCATTGTCACTGCGACTCACTTGAAGGCCCGGGACCGTCCGCAAAACCTCAGGAAGACTGGTGGCTCCGGAACGCTTGATGTCTTCCTGAGTAAGAACATAGATCGCAGCTGGGGTCTGGGTGATTTTCACAGGCTCTTTGGAAACGGTTGTAACTTCCACGTCCCCTAGTTGCTCCAGACTCAACTGTTTCAGAGAATCGTCGGCCTCTGCTGGCGAATTGGCCCAGCTTTTATTAACCGGCCCCACAAGCATGATCATGATGCAGACAATGATCATCACAGAGTGACGGGTGGATTTCTCCGCGGACAATGTACGTGATTCGGTCGCGCGGTTCATAAGCGTTACCTCGTTTTAAGAAATGGTCAAGCTTGGGCCCTATGAAGACGAAGCGGTTGCACCCTTAGACAGAAAACTAGCTGTACCACTCCGGACAAAACGTTCAAACTGATCAAAAATATGGGGGTCCCACCATCCCTTAGCAACTTCCTGTTTCATGGTTTGAAGTGCATCCGTAATAGAAAAGGCAGGCTTGTACGGTCGCACCGTAGTCAGCGCGTCGTATACGTCAACGATCTGCATTACGCGAGCGGTAATCGGTGTGGCCTCCCCACGCAATCCATCGGGATAACCGGACCCATCAAATTTTTCATGGTGGTGACGAATAATCGGAAGCACTAAACGAAATGACTTTAATGGCGCACAAATACGCTCACCAACTACCGGATGCTCGCGCATGAGCTTCCATTCATCAGGGGTCAGACTGCTCGGTTTTAAGATGATGGAATCGGGAATGGCAATTTTTCCTATATCGTGCACTACCCCAGCTCTCCGCAGAGCAGTGATCTGCTCTTCCGTGAGGCCGAGGTGCTGACCCAACGAAGCCGAATATTCCGCCAAACGTTCACAGTGCCCACCCGTGTAGGGGTCTTTGCCTTCAATGCTCCGTGCCAGCGCAAACAGAACAGATTCGGCCCGTTCCAGTTCATCTGTTCGGTGTTTTAGCTTTAAGAGAGAACGCACACGGGCCAATAACTCCGTGCGATCGACCGGGCGGGTCAGGAAGTCATCCGCACCCACCCGAATTCCTTCTATACGATCCTGTTTATCAGAAAGTGAAGTGATAAAACAACAGGAATAAGATAGGTTTCTGGATTTGCTTTGATCTTCTCGCATACCTCAAACCCATTCAGGTGGGGCATCATCACATCCATAGCACCAGATCAATCGGCACTTTGGATAACTGTTCGAGGGCTTCGGTGCCATCCGCTACGCTAATGACTTTGAAGCCTTGCGTGGTTAGAAGTTCATCAAGCAACTCGCGATTAGCGACTTGATCATCCGCAACCAGGATGTTCCCAGTCACGGCAAAATTGGAGCTCGACAACATACTTCAGACCATCCACTTCTGTCGCGGTTCAATTAGGGTGTCATAGAGAAAACGGGAATAGCTAGGTTACGGAAGTTACAGGCGAATGCGCAGAGAAGAATTTTTCGGTGGGCTATGGTTTTTCAACTTGGGATGATGTATCTTTGAATTTGTTCCTGATTCTGATTCGTCATCTTGGTAAATTGGATTCCTTGCCTGTCATGTTTTATCCACACTACTTTTCCGAAAGTATCGATCCTGATGGTTGAGCTTGGCAATTGAAAGTTGATACGCACGGTTTCTCCAGTTCTGAGGCCATCTACTTCAAGCTGCATCCCCCCTTGGCTAAGATTCCAGGTAATTCCCCGGACTGAATGGGGCCCAATGGCGCAAGTCACCTCAGTTTGCATCGGCACGCGGGTGGCCCGGCGGCGATTTTCTGTAAGCGTTCCTCGCACCGTGCGGAATAAGGTATTGAGCTTCTGCCGGTCGATCGGTTTCTGCAGGTAAAACGTTGCGCCAGTTGCAAAGGCCTGCTGCATAGTGTCGCGTTCTTCGCATCCCGTCACGATGACAATCGGGGTCAGTTTATTCCAGGAAGACTCGCGTATTTTTTGCGCCAGCGCGAGACCGTGAAGGTTGGGCATTTCCAAATCAAGGAAGATTCCATCGAATTTTTCCTGATTGATCACAATGGCGGCTTTTTGACTATCAGCGATCGGTCGCACTTGAGCTTGAAGGGAAGCGAAGACTTCAGTCATCAACTCCAAGACTTGCTGGATCGTCTTCCACCACCAGCAGCTTTAGTGAAGCCATACATGCCCCCAAATTCTATTTACGCACATTAATATTCACTTATCTAGTACGTTCAGCCCAGATTCGCAAGAGACCCGATGTTCACTGAACCGATGAGTGGAAGGATCTCGCAGGATATGGGAAGAGGAAGGTGAAAGTCTGCCGAGCCCATATCATTATCGTTGGATCATGAAGCAGCTCGCGGGCTATGAACCTTGTACCGTAAGTTACGGTTGAACATATTATCCCTAACGGCCTAAACGTCGAGTTGTGTTTCGGCCTTGTTATTCTGACAGCAATTCTTCGCCTTGGCGTGTTAATAAACCAAAACAGATAATTTTCTGACATACACGGAAGACGAGGACTAGTATGTCTGCTTAGGGAGTATTAAACCAAAAAAAGTAGTTGTTTGCTTATTTGCGCCACGATTATTCATAATCTTTTAGAGAGGTAATTATCAGTTGCTGAAATTACTGATAGCAGAGGACGATGAAGGCAGTCGTGAGTTGCTGATGGAGCTCTTGCGGTCCCTCAAAGCTGAGGTTCACACAAGTAATGACAGCGAAGGGGCGGCCAAACTAATCGAACGAGAAGCATTTGATGGGGTTTTTCTCGATCTAGGCATGCCAGGCTTAAGCGGATTTGATTTGGCAAAACTGATACGCGATTCAGTCCATAACAGAACTACCCCAATCGTAATAGTGACTGGCAGGGATGAGCGTGACACGATGCACCTGTCGTTTTCTGTAGGAGCAACTTACTTTTTACAAAAACCAGTGGTCCAGCCCGATCTTGTCGCCATCCTAGGTAAGCTTCAAGAACCGCGTTACGAGAATCGCCGCCGCTCTAATCGCGTCTACTTGAATTCCGAGGTCACTTGTATGGTCGGGGATCGAACCCTGCATGGCGTGACTTGGAACATAAGTCAGGGGGGTATTCAGCTAGAAGTTATTGGTCTTCAAAAGGGCGACCAGCTTGAGATGTCGTTTTTGCTACCGAACCCCGCAACAATAGTTCAATGTGAGGGAGTCATTGTCTGGCAGCAAGAAGAGCGGCAAGGGGCTTACTTTACGTCGATGAGTCTGGAAGCCCAAGATGAAATTCGCGATTTTGTGAATAGGGCAGGCATTTAGTTCAAAACGAATACGCCAACCTAGGCGGTTTAAACCCAAACCTTTGGGCTAGGGTGAAAACGGTATTCGCAATAACGCTGCGGAAGCATAATATCCGGCACTGTGAATGATCGAGTCAATGAACTGTGCCAATTGATTGTTTCAGAGTATGATTCGGCCAAGGTCAACGAACTATTAAAGGAATTGAATATTGTGCTCAAAGAGGCAAGTTTGAGGGCGCAAAACAAATTGGTTGCCCTCTCCCGGTCCTCCCCCACCATGCCCGTCTACTAACTCCTATTGCTCTTGGCTTAATCGTTCGACGCGGTCCGATTACATCCTCTTGTGTACGGATCATTGTTGCGCTTGGGCATCCTAATATCCGCCGTCGTGTTTACCGCCCCGGAGATACGGCGGAGTTCCGTTGTGGCCCAAGGAATCTGGTTGGGACGCCAATGCCCACCCTTGGGCCTTTGAGGTCACAATGAAAACGCCCCTTAACACTGAAACTGAAATTCCAGTATTTCAGGCGACGCCCGTTTCTTTGTCCGCATTGCAAATATGATGACCGCGGTTGAAACGTCTGTTGGGTACATCCATATGAAGTGGGTTTTTTGCAAACACTGCGGGAGACAATTCGTAATTAGGTATGACAAGCCGCAAAAGGGATAACACGTGGCGAGCGGCGGAAGGGGAACCCTGGGAATCAGGTCACATCCTTTCCCGCGTGCCCTTTATGCTTTGGATTCCCCGTCTTTTCCACGAAGGCGTGTAATCCTTGCCTAAAGCAAACGCTTTATTCGGGTTCCGCATTTTCCAAT
Source organism: uncultured Acidobacteriaceae bacterium (assembly GCA_963792305.1). Classification (GTDB taxonomy): domain Bacteria; phylum Acidobacteriota; class Terriglobia; order Terriglobales; family Acidobacteriaceae; genus CAWBXL01. The sequence continues at coordinate 14,845 of CAWBXL010000227.1, forward strand.
TTTTCAACTAGATAGACATAGGTATTCAATGGTCGCCCGCGTGCCCTATGTAACAGCATGCACTACGGACTTCCGCATTCGATTGGCCGAACAATATTCGCGTGCTTCACTCCGTTAATTAACCGTGGCGAATTGAGAACGAAGGCGGAGCGGAATAGCGATAATTCTTTTGAGCCTTTGTGCAATATTTGCCGCGAACCGGTGCCGATTGAAGAAGCGAAAACGGATGGGTACGGAAAACCCGTCCACGAAGAATGCTACGTCCAACACTTTATGAACCCAGAAAACATTTCACCGGGAAACACCTAGTCAGCCTTTGGGCTTCAACCTTAAAAGTAGATCACTTAACTCTTTCTTAATATCCTTGAGCCTTACTTCCCGTCTTTGCCGGTCCGAGAGCGCTTCCGTGCCTCTCCTGTCCTTGTAAATTTGGTTCGCGGTTTTCAATTCCAAAATTTTCTTTCTCAATTGCCGAAGCCGCTTGGGGACATCGAACATGACGGGCAATATAGCACGGGAATTTTGAACCGTAGGGAGTATGTTTTTAGGAGGTGGATCTACAGGCATTTCTTGATAGATAAGGCGGCAAAACGTCCTGTAGCATCGCAGCATGAAGCCAGAAGAACGTATCCCGCACCTGTGCACTCAACTGCTAAGAGCCGACAATACAGCGGTTCTTAAAACGGTTGCTGCTGAGATCAAAGAAGCAGTTGACGCATACGTCGAAAGCAAAGACGGCAATTCTTCAGCCGTTGAACGAAGGGTAAATGCGAGAACGCCGAATTAGATCAGTACCGTTTAGGATAGCCGCTTTCGAGGGACTATGAAGGGCGAGAAGGATTGAAGACGCATCGTCGCTCATTGGAAAATTTATTCGTTTTGCTTTTGCCGTTTAGTTAGATAGTGGGCACGTAGAAGCCTCTCCTTTTCTCCCAACTTTGCAACGCTCGTACCCTGAAGAGTGCAATCAAACGTTGCCATTTCCGCAACCGCGTCCTGTTCGGCAGCATGGTCCGAGGTGAGGCCGCACTTGGCACAAAACCATTCTTGTAAATCTGGATTCCAGCGGATATCGGGATGATGCTTTTCGGCCATTGCTTAAATCTGTCGCTAGTTTGGCAGTCTCTTCGGTTGCTCATTTTCAATCAGGAACTCTTCTCCGCAGTTATCGCAAAACGTGCGCTTGGCGAAGATAAACTTCATCGGCGTGACAACTGTGGTTACCTTCCCGCAGTGTGGGCAAGTAAATGGGCGTTCGTAGAACTCTGGTAGCTCATCTCCTGTCATAAAGGGGCTAATCATACACCCCGGCTTCATAGAGGGTATTCCCTCTCCGTGTTACGGCAAATGCTGCATTCGCACAGCTTTGTGTGTTCGGTACCATACAAAAGTAAATGAACGACCAAATACATGACCTCTGTAAGAAGATTGCCCAGGAGCGCAATCCTGAAAAGGTCAAAGAGCTAACCGAACAGCTGCATTTTGCCCTCAGTGAGCACACCTTGCAATTGCAGAACAATGCAGCCTACACCTCTTACCAAGTTCAAGAGCACAGCCAAACCAAAATGGCGACCTAAGCCCCACTTCATTGGCTGAATAAGCCCTGCACGCGGCGTCTATTGGCGCATCTACCATTGCAGTTATCAATGAGAATATGGAACCGCCAAATCAAGGGGATTTATGACGGGCGAGAAAAAAGAACATTGGATGGAACTGTGCGAGCGGGCAGCCATTGAGCAAGATCCACAAAAGATGCTTGAAAGTATTTCCGAGATTAACCGGCTATTGCAGGAAAAGGAAGACCGATTAACTCGATTGCGGACCGCGCCCGATGAGAACAAGTTTCAAACGTAGGCGTTCGCCTCAGTTCGTAGATCCGGCAGCACTAATAAACTCGCCGCAAATTTCAACCACTGCTTATCACGCTGCCTGGTCCGCACGGTTCGGCTTCGTCCCCGCCTCTTCGTTAACGGGATATCTGGGCGTTACCGGCTATGTGGAAACCGTAGGCGGAACCGAGAATCCCCGCGGCGCGGACAAAGTCCACCTCCTGCCAACTCGTTCGAGTGTTCCCTGAACTTTGACGGGCTTGCCGGTGATATGGGCTTGTGCCGGCTGTGACGTAGATCACAAGTTGCAAAAATCTTCTGGTGGAAAAGCACAAAATGGGAATTATATGCTGTCCATGCCCTGGATCGCTCGGCGGGAGCGAACGAAGCGCCAAGCTTTGTAGAGACCGTGAGAATGCACAAATTGATCGATAGCCTGAACCTCAGTTTCTCTTACAGGTATGCTTCAACGTCTCGCCTGACATCTTGAACAATCCATATCCATATTCTCGGCAAGTCCATGAGTAGTAAGGGGTCGACTGCGGCGGCCCGCGCTGACTACGGGGCGACCTGCGTATCCCTCGCTATTTCGCGCCTTCGAGCTCACTTCCATGAGCTCATTCGCCGAAGGCTAGGCTTTACTGTCGGTAGATGATCTAGCTGTATGAGAGAAGTGGGCGAGGTTTAAGGGAATTGCGTACTGCGTGACTGGCCAACATGTTTGCCTCAATATTCATTTCACGCCCCACATGCGAAATCGAAAACTTAAAGGATCGGGCAAGTTTTCGGCACGTCCAATTGAGGGAATAGAGACGGGGGCTGCGGCACTTGTACACGCCCGTCATTTGTTTCACGACTACCTCGGAATCTGAATAGACGTGCAAGCGCTTCGCGTTCAGGGTCAGCGCGCATTGTAGAGCTTCCATCAGCGCAACGTACTCGGCGACGTTGCTGTCCTGGCGTCCGATCCACTTTGCGAGTCTGATCGGACCGGTAGCGGCCCCATTGATTACCACTCCGATGCCGGCTGAACCAGGGTTTCCGAAGGACCCACCGTCGATGTAGGCGACAAGATCAGACATGCTTGTAGTCCATCATAAGGATGCGCGTCGATTTGATGGATGCCAAGACTCTTACTTGATTCCTCGTGTTGTCCAGACTGTGAACGATCCTGTGCAAAAAGCCGGACTAATTAATCGTCCATTCACTAAGCGGTAGGAATTCAATGAATTGCATATCGCTGATAGCGACCATTTGAATTTCGTCTTTTGCACCGAAAAGCGGCATTGACAATATTCACGCAAGTGTTTAACTTTACGCCCGTCGACGGCTGAAAAGGTTTGGCTTAAATAAAATTTTGCCAAACTGAAGTAGGCTGAGTGATTCGCTCAACAGGGCAACTTGTGGAGCGTCCAGAAACTGACGGCTCCGCAAGGAGATGTTGGAATTTGGAACTGCGAAAGCGGTGATCATCTCAAAAGGCTGTGACGGTACATGCATCCTCGCCGTAAGCTCCCTCACGGGAGCAGGCGGCTGGAGCATAACCAATGTCACAGCCTTTAATTTTTTTCTAGAGTTCTCCTGCCTGCTCAACGGCATCCTTACTTAATTCCAGGAATTTGCTCCCCCGTTTGTTCCGTCGCTACTTTTCAACAAGAATTGTGAATAAACGTCACTAAAGGGACTTGACTCGCCCTGCCCGCGCGCCTTGGACCGGTTTGCACCACAAATGATTCTTCGCTTGTTGCTGAACCAACTTGAGTCAGCGGTGGAATGCGATAATTGCAATTACGAGGAAGGCTGTTTTATGGAGCGTCGTGAAGGATATAAAGGTCTTGTCATTGAGGCTCGCATCCACGAACTCAAAGACGGTGGATTCTCAGCTGAGTTCACAATTGAAGACCATGACGGCAGCGGCGTCACTGAAACACAGTTCTTTGTGCCTAATCCTTTTCTTACCGAAGAGTCCGCACTTGATGCTTCCGTGCAGGCCGCGAGAAGGAAGACTGACTTGG
>CAWBXL010000228.1:0-3585 GCA_963792305.1 uncultured Acidobacteriaceae bacterium
TCGCCGCCAGGCGATTGGACCGAAGTGACCGTGATTTGCAGTGTGCGGTCTTCACCAGAAGGCCTCTTATAATTCACTTCCACCTGGTGTGAAAAAATTTTGTCGCGTAGCGTGTGCTGCAAAATTTCAGCCAAAGTGGTTTGTGTTTCTGATGTCTTATGAGGCGTTGCTTCGCGGAAGACTTCACGCAGTCCCATGCCTACAGGAGAAGCAAATCCCAGGATTTGCCGGGCAGCCGTGTTCGCCTGCCGTACCAATCCGTCAGAGTCAATAAACATCACACCGCTTGAAAGATGGGAAAGCACGGCCGCGCTGATATTTTCAGAAGTCCGGGCCCGGCGGCGTTCCGCCTGCTGCGGAACTGTGCAACTCGTGTTTTTGCTGTTTCAATTGCTGGATAACGGCGTGATAGGTGTGCAGAGGCAGAGTGTCGAGTGATGCGGGTTCCGCACTATCAATGATTTCTGCGCTGATATTGCGGCGCATACGCCGCATTACGGCTACGCCAATCACAAAGGCAAATGCCCCTGCTATAAAAACCAGCGCCATCCGCAAGAGAATCGGATTGGTCAGGAGGTTCATAGCAGCCTCCAATACCAACCTAGAAAGCGGTTGCCGAAAAAGAAAGCTACCATCGCCATGCTGCCCAGGAAGACACCAAAAGGCATCTGATGACGGCGCAAAGCGATTACTGCTGATGGCCAGGCGTGTTTGCGGGCCTCGCGGGAATTTTCATGGTGCCGGACAATACGGCGGCGGGTACGCTTCATCCATACCGCGAGCACCGTCCAAACACCAAACAGCGATCCGGCCAGAGAAGCTGCGAAGAGAGTGAAGATGGTCAGCTTTACTCCTAGAAAAGCGCCGACCATGGCCATCAGCTTTACGTCGCCGAATCCCATGCCTTCCACGCCACGTGCCCGCAGATAAATTGTGCCCGCGCCGTAGATGAACGAAGCGCCCACAATCGCGCCGGCTGCGGCGTCAAACAATGAAAATAACTGCCACGAAACATCGGAGCTCAGCGGAAGAGAAACCACACCGCCCAATAACTGCGAAGCTAAATCATTCACCGGAACGAAAAGGCTGAATACAATTCCGATTGCCAGTCCCGGCAGCGTCATTTTGTCTGGAAGCAGATAAGTTTCGGCGTCGGTGAAAATCAGACCCAACAGCAGAAATCCCAGGATGCAGTATTTGAGTGCGGCCAGAGTTAAGCCGAAATAAGTGTAGCAAGCGAGAAACAGTGCTGCCGTCAATACTTCCACGAACAGATATCGCGGCGAAATCCGGACCTTGCAATTACGGCAACGTCCGCCAAGTAGCAACCAGCTGAATACCGGCACATTGTGATAGAGCGGAATGGGTTTTTTACAGTTGGGGCAAGCAGACCGTGGTGACACCACCGACATGTCGCGAGGCAACCGGTAAATACACACATTCAGAAAGCTGCCGAAGACCAGCCCGAATGCGGAAGCCGAAATTGCTAAAAAAGGATCCAATGCGCCCCTTGAAACAGACTGGTGCCGATATCGCTTTGATTATATGGTGGTTGGCTTACAGAAACTGCGGTACCAAAGTCACTGTCCGAGTGGACGATTCCGGAGTATGCCTTTACAGAGCCATAAGTTACGGAAAAAGAAAGGGTGCGCTCGCGGGCGCACCCTTCAATTCTCCTCGAATATAAGTCTTACTCCAGTTTGTGTCCCTCACGAGGCCCTTTGTTTGTAGGCAGCACGCTCAAGGAAGCCTGTAGGGTAAAGTTCAGTACGGTTTCCGAAGGCAGCTTGATCTGCTGGCCCTTGGTCGCGGCTTGTACGCCGCCACCAATTCCACCACCGGATGCCGCGCCGATGGCCGCACCCTTGCCGCCGCCGGCAAGCCCGCCAATGATGGCCCCGATTGCAGCTCCGGCTCCAACTTTTGTCGCTGTGTTCTTGCCGCGTGAAGAGCCTTCGCGTGAATACTGGTCGGTTTGCAGATTGTAGTATTTTGTCCCGACAGCAATGCGGTCCAGTTGCAACTTCAACAGCGATTTACCCGCGAACTTGCCTGCGCTTTGCACGTCTACGACATGGCCTTCTACGTCATAACCGGAAGGAATCACCACATCCCCTTCTACCGACAAGGGAGAATCCAACGTCGCGTGGAACGTCTGTCCAGCGGTGGCAGTTTCGCTGTCAATCGTGTCTACCAAACGCACCGCCAACGTCGTGCCGGAAGGGATTGTGACCTTTTGCGGAGGTGGCGGTGGAGGTGGTGGTGTTGTTACAGCCGGCGCAGCCACGGGCTCGGGAGTCGTGGGAGCGTTGGATGCCATATTCGAACTGCTGCTGCTCGGCGTAGGCTCGTCATTCTTCGCGGATGACGACGCATGATGACGAGAGGGGCTCGGCCGGGATTTCGCGGCGTGTGTCGCCGCCGGAACTGGCGCTGGCTCAACGTCCTCCTGTGGAACTGGTGCAGGCGTTGCTGACGCCACGGTCAAATTGTTTACAACCTGTTTTACTCCTGGCACAGAAGCTGCATATTTCGCGGCCGCATCCCGCTGGGCTTCATTGTCCACCGCGCCGGAAAGAGTGACGGTTCCATTTGCCGCATCCACGGCCAGTTGCTTGCCTTGCAGGCCGGAGTCATTATTCAGTTTGCTTTGAATGTCACTGGTAACTTGCGCATCGCTGGGCGCTTTAGCGCAGCCGACGGTGAGGCCAATTCCGATGACTAACATTACTGCGATCAGACGGAGATAGGCTTTGGTTTGCATGAGGATCTCCTGGTGGTTTGAACCCTTTATATCTATTTTAGATGCGGTGGCGGTGTGAATTATTACAATTTCATGCGCGAAGCCCATTTAGCAATGGGCCATAGGTACAACTCGATTGGGATCAATGACCTGGCTTTAGTGGATAAATTTGTAGTCGAGGATATAAGCGGCTAGCAGGGCACCCTCTTCATCGCTTTCGCTGGAGCGTTTGTCTTTGAGGCGAACGATCCGCCCCTGACAAAGCACTGAGCTATGGCGCTGTCCGGAAATCTCTTCCGGCATTTCAAAGCGCATCTCCACCAGCGTGTTTTGCGGCAAGGACTTGGTGCCTTGGAACAACACGCCAGACTGGCTAAGATTTTCCGTCATTCCGGCATACCAGCCAACCAGATTTTTCACGCGATAACGTACAGGCGTCTCCAGTTTCAACCGGCGGGCACGTGGTACCCAAACAGGTTTTACGGCATGGCGCTGCCGTTTCGCGCGAGTGCCTTCAGACGCGACCCGCTCCAGGCGTTCGGTGCGGCGCATGGTCTTCCAGTCATACTTGTATTCTGCAGCGCAAAGCAGGCAAACCTGGTAGTAATCCCCATCATCTTGACGACGAGGCCAGGAGAACTCGTGGGAACACCGCCCGAGACGCAATACATCCATCAACTTCTGTGCCATGAGAGTAAGTCCGGGGAGAACTCCGGAAACTGAATGATGCCCTGAGAAGAAGAACTTGGGTAGGTTACCTTCGTGTCTAGCCGACGGCATGATTCAGGCAACCCCAACGGAGTGTGTAACTAACAATATGCTGAGTTTAAGGCGTTACAAAA
>CAWBXL010000229.1:0-7050 GCA_963792305.1 uncultured Acidobacteriaceae bacterium
CTCTTGCGCATTGATCTGTCTCAGTCTCTCACCATGTGAATCAATAACGATTGTAAGTTACGGACATTATCCTCTGCTCTTGTAATTGAATGACACTTTGGTTTCCTCCCCCAGCACCAGCGGACGGACGAATTGAAACGATGTGCCTGCACGGGGAACATCGATTCCACCGGCAACACCCCAGCTACCCGTCGCTGAAGATTCATTACGTTGGCGGATGCCATTTGCTGCAACTGCATCGTATTTCGACCGTTCGCAGACGAGTTCGATATTCGGTGATTGGTGACTGTGTCAACGCTTGAAACTTCGGCTTCGACCGTCACAGTTTCAGCGGTCGACGCGATCGGTAGATTAAAGTTGAAGTTGGCTGGCTGCCCGTATTGGTAAGCCGTTTCGCTCTGCAGTGTCCTAAAACCAGCAGCCTCCGCCTGAATTTTGACTCTTCCGGAAGCAATATTGGAGACGATCCATCGCCCCTGCTCATCGGTGAAGGTGCTGGTTGAAAGTCCATTATTCTCATTGGTGACTGTGACCGTCACATTGGGAACAACAGCGCCTGAAGGATCAACAATCAAGCCACCTAGCTGCCCCGCTGCAACTGGATACGATGCCGGGGCAGCAGAGGCGTCCCCAGTCGGTATACCTCCAACAGCGATCTCTTCACGAAAAGCAGTCGGAATCAAATTGGCTGAGATCGCATTTCCGTGGAAGTCTGTGACTTTGTACTGCTCAGGAAGAAATACCTCCCAGTGCAGCAGGCTGATGGGAATATCCATGGGGGGCAGAGTCAATTCCGATCCGCCTTTTTTGGCGAATGGAGTGCCTCCGTGGATGAATACAAAAGAAACAGTGTATGTCCCCGTAGGACGGAAACCGGGACGCAATAAAGGCACGCGATTGCCATCAGGAGCGAGGACTGGTTTAACTTTTTCTCCTTCTACGTCGGCAGACAAAATGCTGGCTCCCGCGGGAAGAGAAACTTTCAGGAAAGGTTGGGCCTGATTTTTCAGTAAAAGTTTTATTTCCGTTAACGTTCGGCCTTCTGATGTCACCAGCGTTGTGACTTGCGCGCTTTCCGCGACGGCGGCGAGAACGCTGCTATCAGGGAAACGTACCCATTCGAGCCCCAGCGTTGGACCTTCGTTGGGCTGGCGGTGATAGCGAAATGCGGCCTGCGGTGGAAAATGCGCGAGTGAACGCAGGTAATAATTTGTCTCCTTGACATCCATGCGTTTGAGACTTCCGCCTTCGGTGGCGGTGAGTTCCATCGTGCCGGTTCCTTCTATCAGAACTTCCCCGATCTCACGCTGCGCATTTTTAAAACTCAGAAATGGCACTCCTGATTTTGTTTCCGTGATGGAGCGTTCCAGAGAAATGAGGAATTGATGGTTACGCTGGCTTGGGGCATTCACTTTAAGGACCAGATTGTTCGCCTGCGTTTCGCTGGATTCGAGCGACGCGCCGGTGACTCCTGTCACTTCGTATCCGGAAGGAATTTCCAGCTCGAATTGAGTGGGATCTCCCTGAATCACGTTGATGTCTGCCAGCGCTGCCAGCCGCAGTTCGGCTTCCCCGACAGAAACCAGCGTCTTTACGTTGGAAAGGAAGCGTACTTCGCGAGGGACCACTGGGACTTGAGCCTCGCGTGTCGCCCACCAGACGTTGGCCACCTGCCCGGGAGGTAAGGTTGCTTCGATTGTGGTGTGGCCACCTTCCGATGTCCGGTTTGTGACCAGACCAGGGTTGACGTTCACCAAGGTGTGTTCTCCTGGCACAACCAGAGACAATTGCGCTCCACCCGCCGCCGGCACAGGAAAGCTGAATTGTGCTCGCCCTGCCTCGACCCGCAATTGCAAGGCAACATTTACGTTGACAGAAAATTCTGCGGGGCCATTCAGGATCGCCACCTGATTTTCGTTTTCCGGAGTAAGCGGAACACCCTTGCTCTGCTCACGGACATCGAGAATGGTCATGCCTGTGGTGAGCGGGACTTTTGTCATACCTTTCTTGAACACTTCCCCATCCAACACCACGTTGCCGGATACCGATTCATCTTCAACACGCAGCTTAAGGTCAGCGTGCTTGACCGCGTAATTGATAGGAGGAAGTTCCGGCTTTTTCGTAGGCTTGGTCGCCAGCTCAACCAGCCGGTTGTATTCCTCCAGCGACAATGAAACGTTGCCGGAATTGGGCAGCGGCAGAACGGAGTTTCTCTGTTGCGCGAATGCCATGGCGCAGACCATCAGCATGAGTACAAAAATTCTCTTAGTCATCGCGTGCCTCTCTTTTTGTCTTTCTGATATGTGAAATCGGCGATTGGGGCCTGATTTTCGGCGGTGAGTTCGGATACGAGGAAGGTTGAAGGGCCAAATACCGGAAAGGAAATTCCGACCGGCAAGATGCCTGTGACTTTTCCTCCCGCAGATTTGCTGCGGTAATTGTCGAGAAGAGCTTGAGTCTTATCGTCTTTGCCTTTCTGTAGCTGGGCAAATTGCTCCAACCGATCAAAGTTCACGAGTCCTCCAATATTGCCTGCGACTGGAGCGGTCATGGGAACGGGCGGGCTAAATGCACTCGATGATGGAGCAGAGTAGGCTTCAGTTCGGAACGTGCCCGTGTCCGCTGTGACCTGAAAAAGCGGTGGATAGTAAAGCAAAAGTCCAGTGCGCGAGACAGGTAGATCAAGCGTCGGCAAAGTAAGTCGAACCTTGCCTTTGTCTGCCCAGTTTGTTGCTTTGCTGATGTAGAGAATTTCCACCGCGAAGACCGGTGTGTCTTCTCCTCCATGCCCTTTTTCAAGCGGAAGCAGCAGGCTGCCATCGCTTGCCTGCCCGGGGCGTGCGGGTTTACCTCCCAGTGAGGCACTCCACACGATTGCGCCCGGAGGCAACGCGATCTTTACGAAATTTCGCTGGTTGTTGCGGATTGCATAACGCGCCAGAGTAAGCGTCTTGCCATCGTCGCTCATCAGGACTTCATATCGCGCTTCTTCGATATTGGCCATGAGCATGGCTTGTTGGGCGTAGCGCGCGACGTTTACGGAAAGTGTCCTGGCGACCTGTGTGCCGGTAACCTTATAGCGAAATGCTGCCAGTGATGGAGACTGCCTGCTGGCAACCATCTCGCCCAAATCGGAGGCGTCGGCATCTTCCAGGCCTTGGGCCTTGATGTCTTTGATTTCGCCTGCGCCCAACACTTCAACCGCCACTCCACCGTTGTCGCGTTCGCTGCCTAACAGGCGGAGCATCGGGATTTCTATCTGGCCCTCGCGTGACAGGCGAACTTCTCCGTTGATGGTGAAGCGTACGCTGTGGTCAACCGGCTCAAGGAAAATTACCGAGAGCGCGCCGTCTTTCATCTCCCAGTCAGCCACCATCGCTCCGGAAACCTGGTTGATGGTGACTTTGTCAGGAAGCTGGATCTTCACTTCATTGGCTACGCCTTGCACGATTTCCAGATCGGCTTCGGCATAAATGGTGGTCGCGTCTTCACCCAGGCTAACCAGTTGCGTTAACGATCCTCTCAACCGCAACGGCAAGCTTGCGTGATGGTCTTCGGTTTTCCGCTTCCAGGTAAATACCAGCGGCTCGTTTCCCTGCGCATACGCTACCCATTTGCTCTCCGTAGCGGCCTCGGATTTCTCCAGCAAAAGCCCGCCGGTGACGCGGGTATCTACCCCGTTGCGGGAAAGTTGAATCGAGGCGCGCGTAGCACCTGCTTCCGCAGTAGGAAACGAAACGCTCTCATTTCCAGCAACAGAAGAGACAGGCAATACAACATCTAGGGAAAGCACAAAGCGTCCGGCATGCGGAAGCAACGCCGAAAGCTGGTTTCCGACTTTCGATGGGGCTGATGGGACGAGTGAAACGAGTTTGCCGTCCAGCCGGGCTTCCTGCACCAAAAGGCCTGACGGGATCGGAACCCGGACCCAGCCATCTTTCAATACATCTATCGTTAGATTGGCTTTGCCACGGGCTACATCTCCCAGGGCACGCAGATCATATTCGACACGGGTAAGTGTTGCCGACACCGGAGGCGGCTCGCGCTCAGGCTCAACTGGATAAGCTTTGTCGTGAAGCGATCGGTACTCCTCTACGGGAATGACTACCCAGCCCGAAGAGTGAGCGTCTTGCGCGAACATGATCGCGGTAGTGTGAAAAAAAATGCATACGACCAGGCCCAGGAACAGTCTGGAACTTCGCCAAAAGAACAGCAGTTTTGAAATTTGCATTTGGTGTGCCCCCATGTACTGGAACGTACGAACACGGGTTATCTTGCGTTGGTTGCTTGGAAGTGAAGAAATGATCTGTTAACGGCGGCTTATAGCGTTGTTACTTGGAACTTCGATCAAGAAATGGGATTAATCTTCTGTTTCTAGTAATTAGCGGGGAAAGGAGTGCAATTGCTTGATTGCCGACGAGTCTAGCTTGGTTAAAACTTAGCGAATTGGTTATAGCTACAAGAAAGCGTAGATGAATAGGGTGTCAACTTAAGTTTCCTCAAATAAAAAGCGCCCAATGTGACATCTGACCTTGCGTTCGTATCCCCATTTAATTTGTCATTCCGACGATGCGTGTAGCGCAAAGGAGGAATCTGATGTCTTGGCCACGCGAGAAACGCTTCTACTTCTACATCATATCCAGCAAGGGCCGTGTTCTGTACGTCGGCATGACTGGATTCCTATTCTCCAGAGTCCTACAGCACAAATCAGGAGAAACCGATGGTTTTACGCGTAGATATCACGTAACCCGCTTGGTTTACTTCGAAACCTTCCGCTACGTAAACAACGCCATCGCCCGTGAGACGGAAATCAAAAAATGGCGGCGAGAAAAGAAAGTGGCGCTGATTGAGTCTATGAACCCGCTATGGAATGATCTCGCTGAGGGTTGGGGCCAGCCTATGCGTCCGGGAACAACAGATTCCTCGCGCGATGAAACCGCGCTTCGGAATGACAAAGGTTAGGGGTTGTTAGTTATTAAAACACACCTACTTTTTGTCATTCCGACGAGGAGCGGAGCGACAAGGAGGAATCTGCTGTTTTGACCACGAGACGAATACCATAAGCCGCATGAGACCATTTACGAGCATGGGTGGAGGCGGGAAAAGAAAGTGGTGCTGATCGAGTCTATGAACCCGCTGTGGAATGATCTCGCCGCTGACCGGGGCCAGCCTATACGTCTGGAACAGCAGATTCCTCGCGCGATAAAGCCGCGCTTCGGAATGACAAAGCTTAGAGCTTGTAAGTCATCACAAAGCCTACTTGTCGTCATGATCCTAAGCCAATGCGATAGGAGAGCGATTATGCAGCGCGAATCGCTAGGCATCGAGCGTGCTCAATGTAGAGAAGCCTATAGCCACGGCATTCAGGACGAAGGTACGACTCTTCTGGGGCCTCACCAACCGTCACATAAGTGACAAAAGCACCATGGTCGATAGGACGATTACAAGATGTGCACGTGTATGGAGGTGACTGTAGCAGTTTTTCTCCTTCATAACACTGCTCATGCCACTCTGTGTCGATGTAAACAAGTGTTGGTGTTATTTGACCTTCACAGTAGTAACCACGAGCTACTTGAACCATTCTGGTCCCAGGTCTTATCTGGCGGCTACAATTGATAGCTGTACAAAGATCGGCCAAGGAACACCTCCAAAGCCCAAATCACTTTTGTCTGGACTTATGATTTCCTTCCAAAGTTAATTTTAGCTCTTTAATGCGTAGAAACCATGTCAACCGCCCCTTGCCATCCCGCCTAACCTCCGGCATAATAATAGTTTGGCTTTACCCCGCCGGACTTTCCGGAACAAAGGATAAATCTCTGTGTTAATGATTCGACTGGCGCGCGTTGGTGCGCGCAAACAACCGCACTACCGCGTGGTGGTGATTGAGAAGGCGCGGGCGCGCAATGGGCGTCCGGTGGAAGTGGTCGGGATCTACAATCCCCGCACCAATCCGACGAGCATTGAACTGAAGCGTGAACGGATTGATTACTGGGTGTCCAAGGGCGCACAGCTTTCCGATCGTGTTGGCAAATTGCTGGTGAAATCAGCTCCTGCCGCTGCTTCCGTAGCCTAGTTTCTGGCGCGTTACTTCTCACCTGACATTCAGGAGCCCTCATGAGTGAAGCAACTGGTGGAGATGTGCGGGTATTGGTGGAGCAGATCACCAAGGCGATCGTCGATACGCACGACGAAGTGTTCGTCGAAACGGTCGAGGAAAATGGCGAGACTGTGATCGAAGTCGAGGTCGCGGAAAACGAAGTCGGCAAGCTGATCGGCCGCCATGGACGCACGGCGAAGGCGCTGCGCACGCTGCTGAACGCGGCCAGCATGAAGCACGATAAACGTTACGTGCTGGAGATTATTGAATAGCGGCTTCATCACCCTGGCGCGAGTTTTAAAGACGCAGGGGCGTCGCGGCGAAGTTGCGGTTGAGGTTCACACCGATGTGCCGGACCGGTTTCAGCCGGGGATGAAGTTATCAGCGCTGGCTGCGGACGATGCGCGGCGCGAGTTGGAAGTAGAAGAGATTTGGTCGCACAAGGGACTGCTGGTCCTGAAGTTTGTTGGAGTAGATTCGATCTCCGACGCGGAAGATCTGGTTCGATGCGAGTTGCAGGTTCCGCAGGCTGAGCGAGCTTCGCTGGAAGAAGGTTGGAGCTATATCAGCGAGTTGGTTGGCTGCACGGTGTTTGACGGTGATCGTGAAATTGGGACGATTGCCGATGTGCAGAGTGGAGCTGGAGAAGCTTCCCTGCTGATGGTGAAGTCGGAAGGAAAGACGTACGAGATTCCTTACGCGTCAGCTTATTTGAAGCGTACGGATTTAGCGCAGCGGCGAATTGAGATGCAGTTGCCCGACGGGCTTCTGGATGTGAATGCGCCGTTGACGGCGGAAGAGAAATTGGAGCAGAGAAAGTCAAAAGCTTGAACCACAGAGAACACAGCGGCTCACAGAGAAAGACTCCTCCGTGGCTTTTCCTCTGTGGAACTCTGTGCCCTCTGTGGTTAAAGGTTTAAGCAATACGAGAATGAACGAGTTGGCAAAAACTT
>CAWBXL010000230.1:0-27129 GCA_963792305.1 uncultured Acidobacteriaceae bacterium
ATGCTCTGGTTGCTGTTGTGGTGCAGGCCGAATTGGTGCGACTCTTGCCGAAGCCATGCTTGATCTCTCGATTTCCTGAAACGTAGCTGCGCGGAGTTAGAACTCCACGAACCACCGAGAAATGCAATCCGGCTGCCGGAGGGGCCAAAGTGGTGGGCGTGCGCCCGCCGATGGTTTTGCGCGTAAATAGATATAGAAATAGTGAGTTACGCCGCGTGATTACCGCAGTACAGGTACCGATAGAAAACCTTAGTTCGATTAGAGGCGGAGTAGAGCGAGTGAAATTCCGGTGCGGACAGGGAGCCGCACCGGAACTTCTTTAATCAATCGCTAACTTTCACTGCCTTATAACTGCTTCATGTTGATCGTGTCTTGCGTGAGCTGGTCAAACGTGGTCACCACGCGAGCGTTCGCTTGATAGCCGCGCTGGGTCACAATCATGTTGGCAAACTCAGTGGCAATGTCCACATTGGACTGTTCCAAAGAGCTGCCGGTGATGCTGCCGCGCCCGCCGGTTCCTGCGACACCGATGACCGGAGCGCCGGAGGCCAGGGTGGTCTGGAAGCTGTTTTGTCCCACGCGGTTCAAACCTTGAGGATTAGCGAAGTTCGCGAGGACGATTTGGCCGAGAGCCAGAGTCTGGCTGTTGCTGAAAGATCCTTCGATAGTTCCATTCGATGAAATGTTGAAGTCGAGCAGCGTGCCGCTGCCGAAACCATCCTGCAAAGTGTTGGCGGTGGCACTTGGTGATGCGGTCTGAGTGAGCAGCGAGTTGCCGCTGGCATCCTTCAAATTCCAAGTGAGATTGAGAGGTACGGTTGCACCATCGGCCAAGCCCGCGATGGTGATACCAGTGACTGGAGCGGCCGGTGTTGCCAGAGTTCCGTTGCCGTTGAAGGTCAGCGCACCACTGGATATGACAGTGGCAGCGCCCGCACCACCTGTGTCCGCAGCCGGAATGGTGATCTGATAGTTCCAGGCATTGGCTGCCGTCTTGGTGAACTGATAGGTCAGCACGTGCGAGGTTCCGAGAGAATCGAATACGGTAATTGGCGTGGAGAAACTGTCGCCGACTTTGGCGCTGGCGTCCAGGTTGGTCTGGGTCTGGATTGAGGTAGTCTGAGCGCCGGGGATGAGCTGGCCCTGGTTCACTTGAAGAGGAGCCATGGTCTGCGTCGGGCTGATGACGCCGTTGACGGCAGGGTAGCCCATCACGAGCTGACCATCCTGCGTGGTCAATTGGCCGGAGTCATTTACGGTGAAGTTGCCAGCGCGTGTGAAACCTAGCACGCCGTTTTGCTGGGTGACGAAGAAACCGCTGCCGGTAATGGCCGCATCAGTGTTTACGCCCGTACCCTGCAAGTTGCCGCTGGTGAAAATTGGAGTAACGGAGTTGATCGCTACACCTTCGCCAACCTGGATGGGATCGTTGGCGCCGTTGGTGCCGAACGCCTGATAGAAAAGATCACGAAAGGATGCCTGGCTGCCCTTGTATCCCACAGTGTTGAGGTTGGCCAGATTGTTGGAAATAACGGACAGCGTCTGCGATGCAGCTTGCAGTCCGGAAAGTGGAATAGAAAAATTTGGCATGGTATTAGGCTCCTGTTGATTGATTCGTAGTTGATGAGGTTGAAGTGGGTGTGCCCTGGATCAGTTGACGGATCTGAATAAGTTCGTTGAGCTGGTTCATGGACAACATTTGTCCGACCATCTGTGTTGGATCCATGGGGGAAGTTGGGTCCTGGGTTTTCAGCTGAGCCACGAGCAGTTTTAAAAATAGATCCTGTGTGTCCGCGGCTGGGTCGGTGGAGTTGTCCGTATTCGTATTGTTGGTGTTGTTTGTGCTATTGCTGGAGTTGGCGCGCGGAATCCATGACTGTTGCATGGCTGCTGCGGCGTTAGCTCCAAGAAGATTGATCATGGTGTTGCTCCTTTTATCTCTGCACTAAATTCGAATATCTAATCTGTCTGTGGGGTTTAGTACTTCCGATATTGCGGGAAGTGTCGGCTCCAGTTGCGATCTGACGAATCCACTTTGCTGATGCGACGATGACTGCTGTGAATGTTGGTCCAGTCCCGATGATGTTGAGAGGCTCTGGTTTTGAATGTGGATACTGCTTACTGGAATTTGCTGCTCATTCAGCCTGGCGAAAAGTCCGGGGAGTTCTGTGGTTAATGTGCGGGCTACGTCGTTATGCTCCACGGAAATTTGTGCGCTGAATTCGTGGCGGTTCACTGAAGTGCGAATATCAATGTTGCCGAAGTCGGGGGTTTGGAACCCGACGCGAAGTTCGGATTGGCTTAGACCCTGGACCAATTTGGCGGTATTGATGGATGCGTGTGTTGCCGGCGCGGCGTCGTCAGCATCCGGGAGTTGCGCAGTTGGCGCTGAGTCGGAAATTACAGGCTCACTTTTCACCGGCGCAGATTTGGTGTGCGGCGCGAAATGGGCCAGAGGTGCGGCTGCATCCGGTGCTTTATCTCCCGGCGTTGCTGATGGCCTGAGGTCCGCTTATGGGGTTTACTTCATGCCGATGTTGGTCTTTCGTATTGCCTGATGTATCTACTGTGTTTTCGGCATTTGTCCGCTGGTTCTTTGTCTTCGACGTTGTTTCAACGCGGGTTTTGTTAAGTCCAGACTTTGCAGATGGTATGACAACCGGACTGGAAGTAGGAACGTTCGGCTGTACCTTGTCATCTTTCAAGTCAGCAGCAGTAGCTGATACTACAAGTTCTTCAGATTTCGGTCGGGCAATTGTTGTCGGGGGCAGAGAGTCAGGTATTGAACTCATTTCCGGTCTAGGGACAATCGTTTGTGCTGTGGACTCATTGATTGAAACTGCTGCCGCAGCAAAAATCGATTTCACTATGTCACTGACAGAATGGGAAACTGATGGCTGAGAAATCGGATTGGTTTCCACCTTTGAATTTGGTTGCTTGGGAGCCAAGGTCTCCGGCTGCTGCTCTTGTTTCGAAGCTGAAGGTTTTATAGTTTGTGCTGGACGACCAATCGCCGGATCAGGGCGCAAGCCTGTGTTGGATGTCGAAGTGTGTGCCACGTCTGTTGCAGGTGCAGCCGCTTCAGGTTGAGTTAATTCTTTATGTATTGGGTTCGCCGCAAATTTTTGCGGTAGATGATTAATGATAGGCCTGGCTGATAGGGCATCAATCTTTGAAACAATGGGGCGCGCGGCGAGATTAATTGTTGTTGGCAACGCCGGATTCGTCTTTGGCGCGAAAAAGTTTGGTGTCTGGAGAGCTTGGCCACCGTGAGTAATATTTGGTTGTTCGGTGACTGGAAGTTGTTCCGCACCCGTAAATGTTTGTGATTTTGAAACTGCGGACGCATCATCCTGCAAAGGCTGCGTTAGCTTTTCGCGCACGCTGAAGGTTTCATCAACCTTTATATCTTGAGACAGCGGGCCGGCATTCGCTCGTAACGAAGAAGTTTCCTGAAACACGGACGACTTTTCGTTCGTTGTTGCATCCGCGAATTTCTTTTCAATCGCTAGAGGCCGTAACTCTGTCGAAAATTGTAGCGACGGCATTGTTGGCAGACTGGTCTTTGGTGCGGATGAATTAGTTTGTGCATCACTGGGTGCTGGCAGTTCAGCGGATGGCAAGCTGATGGCAACTTGAGGCTGTAGCGGAACAATGTTCGATAGGTGAGCTGGGATGAAAGGCAGAAATGGCAATGCCGGTTCCACACTCCGCGGACGATTGTCTTTGCCGGTTTCGCGCTCCCGAATCGCGGTTGCCCCAGAAGCTTTTACTGAAGTAATAAAAGATGACGTAGTCGATTGTCCGGTTGAAGTTGGTTTAGCCACGCCTGCGAAGAAAGGCGCCGCAATGGCTTTAAAATCCGTTGTGCCTGCGAAATTGGTAGAGTTTGCCTGTCGGAAATCGCCGAGCGATGAACTGCCCGCCACTGCGGCTGGATTGTTTACGGCGGTCCCGAGTTGAGGCGTGTTCACAGGCACAGTCTTTCTCGCAAGACAAATAAGCACGTCCGAGGCCAAAGAGATTTTGTTTTGGAGCGAGTTTTGAAATGAAAAAGGTGTTGCGAACTAAAGACTTGGGAAAGAAGTGCCGATATAGAAATTGAAGAAAGTCCGCAGAAGTGTGTACTGGGCAAGCTTTGCCCATGGGCAGGTAGGCAACATCTGCCTAGTTGTCATCTTTGCCTCGTGCTAAAAACAGATCATCCATGTCCTTTTGTTCGCGCCGGTTTTGTTCGCGCTGGTAGGTCGTGTGTTTTTGTTTGCGCATTTCGTCGAGGACTTCTCGGTTCTGTTGCGCAGTTCGCAGAACAGTTAGTTGTGCCATCCGCTTGATCTCCAGATCTTGCAGCTGCACGCGAAGCATCTCCATGGAATTTTCAAGATACTGTTCTTTTTCTATCAGTTCCTGTAAATATGCTGCCGGCAGGCCTTTGGTGAGATCACGGTCGCGCTGCGCGCGAAATTGCTTGTGCTCTGTTTCTACGCGGTGCAAGTCCATTTGAATGGACGCGATCTCTTGCAGGATTTTGTTTAATGAAAGCTCTTCGGCGTGTTCAACATTCTTGCGGAAACTCAGGATGTTTTCGAGGCTGAAGCGGAAGGGCATGATTACGCCGGTAAAGCGAGCATGCGCTCGATGGTTTCTTTCGATGGAGGGATTTCTGTAGGATTCTGTTGCAGGAAAGCATTGATGGATGGCAGGGCCGCGATGGCTTTGTCCAGAACTGCGTCAGTTCCAGTTTTGTAAACGCCTATGCGGATCAGGTCCTCAGCTTTGGCGTAGGCTGCCATCAACATGCGGGCTGCGCCGACTTTTTCCAGGTGTTGCGGAGTACAGATGTTAGGCATCAGACGGCTCAAGCTATCAAGAACGGAAATTGCCGGATAGTGATTGCGCATGGCCAGGTTGCGATCGAGAACGATGTGGCCATCGAGCAGAGATCGGGCAGTATCCACAAGTGGGTCTTGCTGATCGTCGCCTTCCATTAATACTGTGTAGAAAGCGGTAATGCTGCCGGTAGAGAAACGTCCGGCGCGTTCGACCAATCGTGCAAGCATGGCCAAGACAGAAGGCGTGTAGCCTTTGCTGGTAGGCGGTTCTCCTGCTGCCAGGCCAATTTCACGTTGGGCCATGGCGAAGCGAGTCAGAGAATCCAGCACCAGCAACACATTCTTTCCGTGTCCGCAAAAATATTCAGCGACGGCGGTGGCTGCTAAAGCGGCGCGGATTCGCAAGAGTGGTGACTGGTCTGATGTAGAGACGACGACCACCGATCTACGGCGGCCTTCTTCGCCAAGTGCTTTTAGGAAATCCGCCACTTCACGTCCGCGTTCACCTACTAACGCAAGCACGGTTAAGTCGGCCGCAGTCGCGCGCGTCATCATGCCGACCAAAGTAGTTTTGCCAACGCCGCTGCCTCCGAAAATCCCGACGCGCTGACCGCGACCACAAGCCAGGAATCCATCGACCGCGCGAATGCCGCAGGCCAGCGGTTCAGTGATGGGAACGCGGCTTAATGGGAGCGGGACAGCTCCATCAATGGGAACGGTGCGCGTGGCGCGGTAGTCACCTAAGGAATCAAGAGGATTTCCGCGCGCGTCAATCACGCGTCCTAACAATCCAGGGCCGACACGTAATGACGGCCGCGCACCCCAAGTCACTATATGATCGCCGAAGCGGATGCCCTGCGGTTTGTCGAGTGGCATGGAGAGCACAGTCGAGCCGCGGAAGCCGACTACTTCTCCGGGGAAGCGATTGCCCCCGGCATCTTCGATTTCACAGGATTCGCCGACCGAGCAGAATGGGCCTGCGGATTCGACCAGATTTCCGACTACATGGGTCACATGGCCTTTCCAGCGCAGAGTGGAAGAGGTGCGAAGCCATTGCGAATATGCACCTAAAATGCTTTCCGTCATTTTGTCTCGGGCCTTTGCGCCAGTAGGTCAAAAAAACCTTGCTCAATTTCTTTTAGTTGCGCATCGATTCCAAGTTCGGTTTCGCCAAGTTCAGTTTCGAGAACGCAGCTATGTGCTTCGAGCGAGAGGTCAGCTTTGACGTCTATGTGTATGCGGCCAGCCATTTTTTCCTGGAAGTATTGGATCCAGGGAGTGACTTCCTCAGGGCGTACGTGGACCGTTACGCGCGTGCCTTGCTGGAGTTTTTCTAAAGCTACCTTCACCAGTGCAGCCACCAGCATGCGATCTACTTGAGCCTCACGGTGCAGGATCTTGGCGGCGATAGCTAGGGCGAGGTGTACCAATTCAACTTCGACACGAGCGTAGTACGTGCTCATTTGTTTCTCAAATGCCTCGACGTTGGCGGCGATGGTGGCCCGTTCGTTGGCCAACTCTTTTCCCAAAGTCTGCTGGGCTTGCATTGTGCCTTCGCGCACACCTTGGGCGTGAGCTTGGGCCAGACGCTGATCAAAATCGCTCGGCATTGCGGCCTGGTGCGGCAGGCCGTTAGTGGAAATGTGTGATTCAACCAGTTCCAGAGACGATGGCTCCTGGTATTCATACATCTGTACGGACAAGCTAGCGGGTTTTGTATCAGGCGACAAAGTCGTCATCTTTCTCCGCGCGTAGAGTTATTTTTCCTTCTGCTTCCAAGGTCCGCGCGATAGCTACGGCTTCCTGCTGAGCTTTGGTGACTTCTTTGGCGCGCACGCGGCCCAGGGCCTCGATATCTTCTTTCATCATTTCGACGGCGCGCGAGGACATGGCTTTAAAGATGTGGTCTCTTACTGTCTCGCTGGCGCCTTTTAATGCGAGTCCAAGAGTTTTCTTGTCTACTGCGGCCAGCCAATCGCGTAATGCGGTTTCCGGAATGTTGACCAGGTCTTCGAAGGTGAACATCAGATTACGAATGTCATTGGCGAGTTCCGCGTTGTCTTTTTCAATAGCTTCAAGAATTGTGCGTGAGGCTGCTGGTTCGAGATGGTTCATCAGGGCCGAGACATTTTCCGGCTTTACGGACACTTGCTTCTTTTCTTCCTTTACTTGGCCCAGTTTCTGGTTCAGGATGCTGCTGATGCTTTCAGTGATTTCGGGCGAGAACTGGCGAAGCTGCGCCATACGCTTGACGATTACGATGCGTAAATCGTCCGGCAATTTGGAAAGAATGGACGACGCGTGTGACGGCTCCAAGTGGGCCAGAATCAATGCCGTTGTTTGTGGGTGTTCTTTTTCCAGAAAAGCTGCGAGTTTCGTGGGATCGATGGTGCGCAGCCACTGTAAGCCTCCGCTTTTTTCTGCACTGGCAACTTTTTTGACCAAATCTTTTGAGTTCTCGTCACCGAACGCTTTTTTTAACAGGCGGCTGGCATAGTCCGCCCCACCTTGAATTACGAAGCGATGGACTGGAGCTTGCTGTTGATATTCTTCGAGAATTTGTTGCGCCAGCTCGGGTGGAACGGAATCGAGGGCCGCAACTTCTTCAGTGAGAGCTTGTACGTCGGCTGGCGCGAGTTGACGATAGATGAGTGTGGCCGCTTCTTCTCCCAGTACGGTTACCAGGATTGCGGCTTTGCGTGCTCCGCTCAATGCGGGACCGGTGCGTGCCATGGCTATTGTGTGCCCTCGCGCAGCCATGATTGGACCAATCGTCCGGTGGCGGCTGGTTCACTTTTTGCTTTGTCGGCCAGTTGGCGCTGCAAACCTAAAGTCTTGCGTTGAGCATCAGAAAGGGAATTTACGTCACCTGAGATCCCGGCCAATTCTCCTGCGACTGTTTCTGCTTTTATTTGTGCCGCGGTGCGTTCTGGAAGTTGGCGGAAAGCTTCCATCGCCTGTTTCTTGATGGGGCGAAGCAGGAACAGATACGCGAGCAGGAACAATATCAGGAGTGCTGCGTAGCGGATCATGGATGACCAGTCGTTAAGGGTCACACGTACCCGATCAAGTTTGGAAGGCGGCTCTGCTGCTTGTTCCGGCTGTTGCTGGAAAGACAGGTTCTGAACGGCGATGGTGTCGCCGCGTTTTTCATCTAAACCGATGGCGGCAGCGGCTAGCGTCTCAATTTGTTTCAATTCATCTGGAGTACGCTTGCGGCGATTTTCTACGGATTTGCCATTTTGTTGCTGAATGTCTATTGCATCATCTACGAGCAACGCGGCTGAAACGCGCCGGATACGTCCCGCAGGTTGCATGGTGTGACGGACTGTTTTGTCTACGGCGTAGGTTCCATTTTCCGTCTTCGAGGTTTGAATTGTGTCGCCGTTATCTTCTTCTGTTGTTTTCGGCGGAGTATTTGCCGAGGGAACATTGCTGGCTGTTCCCGGCACGCCGCCAATTGCGCCACCGGCGCTAGTTTGCTCCTCGGAGCGCTGCATGGTGACGGCCACCGCGCTTTTTGGATCGTAAGTTTCTTGATTCTCTTCGCTGGTGCTGGGATCGAATTCGACGTTCACACTGGCACGAATTCTTTGAGCGCCAACTACAGGCTCCAAGGTGCTGACCAGGCGCTGTGAAAGTTGTTGCTCCAATTCAGCATCTGTTCCAGAAGAGCCGGAACGAGTGGCGAAGAGAGGTTGGTTTGTGTCTGCATCGATGACGGAAACATTCTGTGGGCTTAGTTTGTCTACCGCACCTGAGACCAGGCTGGCGATGGCACGATGGGTCTCTTCTGAAAGTTGTCCGTGATGAAGTCTAAGGATTACAGAAGCTTTAGCTTCACGTTCTCGGTCCAGAAATACTGACTCTGCCGGCATCACCAGGTGCACGCGGGCACTCTCAACATCCCGCAGTGTTGCGATGGTGCGTTCGAGTTCTCCTTCGAGCGCGCGCTGATAGTTTACTTTTTCGTCAAATTCAGTCTGGCCCCAATTCATTTTGTCGAACAGTTCGAAGCCGAGGCGGCCGCTGTGCGGCATGCCTTCACTGGCTACTTCAAGGCGGCTGGAATCGATTTTGTCGCTGGGGACGCTGACGGTTTTCCCATCAGTGCTCAGTTGATAAGGGATATTCTTGGCTGCAAGACGGCTAGCCAACGATTGTGCGTCGGTTGGTTCCATGCCGGTCATGAGTGGTTTGAAGTCTGGCGTGGAAATCATGTGACCGAAGAAAATCACGACTGCCGTAATGAAGCCGGCGCCTCCCATCAACACCAGGATCTGCTTGGTGTCGAGCGCGGCGATGACGCTCTTTGCCTGATTTATAAAATTGCTGGCCATGGAAAGTTTTGTTCGTTAGTTAGAACTGCATGCGCGAGACTTCCTGATACGCACTCACAATCTTATTGCGCACTTGCATCATGAGCTGGAAAGCTACGTCGGCCTTTTCGACGGCGATCATTACGTTGTGCACGTCGCTGCGATCACCCTTCAATAAATCAGTGACTTGTTGTTCGGCAGAGGTGTGCATTTGCTCGACCTGGTTGATGGCAGTCTTCAAGGCTGAACCAAAGTTGCCTTCGTTGTCGCCCGGCTGCATGGGAGATGACGGCTGCTGAACATTCGGAAAAGTGAAATTTGTGACTATGTTGTTCATTTAAGTTCTCGTTACTTCAAGATGTCCATGGAGCCCTGGATCATTTGTTTGGTAGCGCTGACTGCGGCTGCGTTCAGCTGATAGGAACGCACCGCGCCCATGAGGTCGACCATCTCTGCGATTGGATTGATCGCAGGATAGGCGACGTAACCATTCTTGTCTGCGTCGGGATGCCCGGGTTCATAGCGCATCACGTTCGGAGTGGGGTCGTCGATTACGCGCGCGACTCTGACGGCTGGTTTTTCCCGGCCCATGATGCGGCGGAACCCTGTCAGCATCATTTGGAACGGGGAATTGCCGGAGCTCTGAAAGACTACTTCTTTGCGATGGTATGGTCCGCCGCCGGGTGTGCGAGTGGTTTCGGCGTTCGCCATGTTTGCGGCGGTGACTTCGGCGCGCTGCCGTTGGGCTTCCATAGCGGAGCCGCTGATTTCTAAAGCAGAGAACATGCTCATGAGTCTTTCCCTTCATTGATCGCGTGCATCAGGCGATGAAATTCGGTACGGATAAATTGAATGCCGACACGAAATTGCATTTGGGTTTCAGCAAGTTTCAGGCTCTCTTTGTCCAGGCTGACGTTGTTCCCGTCAGGACGCGAGATCAGCCCAGATACTTTGTGTGCGACAGTTGTCATCCCCGCGTCTTCCGGTGAGCCGAGGGCGCGTTGCAGTTCGCCGCGGAAGTCTACGTCCTGTGTGTGGTACCCCGGTGTATCAATGTTGGCCATGTTGTTTATGACCAATGATTGACGGCTCGACGTCACATTCAGGAACCGCTCCAGGAACTGAATCATGGGCGTGTTGATCATGCGTATCTCCTGGGTGGCAGACCGAACTCGCGAATTTTGTTGCGGATGGTGCGCAGGCTTACGCCCAGCATTTCCGCGGCGCGAGTGCGGTTGCCTCCGGTGAGTTGCAAAGTGGTTTCGAGCAACTGACGTTCTAACTCGCGCATTGAGGTGCCGGCTTGCAATGGCAGAGTTGTAACGGTTGTTTTCGTTGCTGCGGGCTTTATGAATTCTGGGCCCAGATATTCAACCCCGATTGGAGCCCCGTTGCTCATCGCCACAACGCGGCGCATGAAGTTTGCCAGCTCACGTGCATTGCCCGGCCAACTGTGCTTTTGCAAGCCGATCAGGAAGTCGGGATGTAATTCAGCCATTGGACGTCCCACTTGCCTGGCGAATTTTGCTGCGAAATGACTGGCCAACAGCGCGATGTCTTCTTGACGTTCGCGCAGTGGCGGAAGTGTCAGCGGAATTACGTTTAAACGATAATAGAGGTCGGCGCGGAAACGGCCTTGTTCCACCATGTTTTGCAGCGAAACGTTGGTGGTGGCGATTACGCGGATGTTTACCGGAACTGTGCGCGTGTCTCCCAGGCGCTCGACTTCCCGCTCTTGCAAGACGCGCAGGAGTTTCGGCTGTAGTTCCAGGGGCATTTCCCCGATTTCATCCAGCAGTAGCGTGCCGCCGTTGGCTAATTCAAATTTGCCTGCTTTGGCAAGATTGGCCCCGGTGAATGCCCCACGTACGTGGCCGAAGAGCTCGCTTTCTAAAAGTTGGTCAGGGACCGCCGCGCAGTTGATGGCGATGAGCGGCTTCTCGCGCCGGCTGCTGGTTTCATGAA
Organism: uncultured Acidobacteriaceae bacterium; assembly: GCA_963792305.1. Taxonomy (GTDB): domain Bacteria; phylum Acidobacteriota; class Terriglobia; order Terriglobales; family Acidobacteriaceae; genus CAWBXL01. The sequence continues at coordinate 11,117 of CAWBXL010000230.1, forward strand.
TGAAGCGAGCGAGTAATTCTTTGCCGGTGCCGCTTTCGGCTTCGACCAATACATCGGCATCTGTCTGGGCCGCGAGTCTGGCACGATCCAGCGCATGGACCAATGCCAGGGAGTTGCCGACGATTTCGGACTTTGAAGTTTTGGAAGCGGTCGTATCCGCGGGCTGCATGACACGTTCCACGGCGGACTGTAGCTGGTCGAATGAAAATGGTTTTACCAGGTAATCGCAGGCTCCGCCTTGCATGGCCTGGACAGCTTCCGATACCGTGCCGAAAGCAGTGAGCAAAATCACGGCGGTCGAGGTACCAGAGGCGCGGACACTGCGCATCACTTCCAATCCATTGCCGTCGGGCATGCGTACGTCGGTGACTACCAGGGGAAACTTGGTCTGACCGTATTTGCGGATCGCTTCAGTAGCGCCACTGGCGGTTTCTACATTCCATCCGGCATTTTGAAAATTGGTTTTCAACGCCATGCGGATTCCGGGTTCGTCATCCACGACCAGGACTAATTTGTAGGCCTGATTCATAGAATGGGGAACTCCAGTGTGAACTTGGTGCCTTTACCAAGTTGGCTTTCGACGCTGATCGTGCCCTCGTGTTGTTCTACGATGCGCTTGCAGACTGTCAGGCCCAGACCAGGAGTTTGGCCAGTGCCGCTGAATCCTGCTTCAAACAGGCGCGGAAGGTTGGCTTCCGCAATGCCTTTGCCAGTGTCGGCGAATTCGAGTACGACGCCGGACAGATCTTCTTTAAGACGCAAGAAATTGCCACCGAACCGCCGATTGCTGTGTGGCGGAATGCATTGATGGCTAAATTTAAAATCACCTGCTGCAAACCATTCGGGTCGCCGCTGATTTCGATTTCTTTAGGGCCGGCGTTAAGAGTGAGCTTGATTCCGGCCTGTTCCGCCAGTGGGCTGATGAAGGCGAATCCGTTTTGCAGAACCGTTGCGAGCTTCAAGCGGATTTGATTGCCAGTGCCGCGGCCGTGGAATTGAAGGACATTGTTTACGGTTGCGGACAATGTGCGGACGCCTGCCTGAAGATTTTCGATCCAGTATTTGGTTTCATCGTCGTTATCTGGCTGCTTGGCTAAGAGACCAGTCCAGAGTTCCATGCTGCTCAACGGATTGCGAACTTCGTGAGCGAGGACGGCGGACATTTCCCCGAGGGCCAGCATGTTGCGAGAAGCTTCGCGCTGGCGCTCGATTTCTTTTTGTGCGGTGATATCGCGGAGGATCAGAATTGTCTGATCTTTGTTTCCCGCGCTGCGACGGACTGCCAGCCAGCGGTTTACCAATTCGGCTTGTAACAAGAATTCGAATTCGTCATTTGAAGAAGTTGCATAAGCCAAAACTTCACGAATGCGCGCGGATAACGCTTTGAAGTCAGTGGTAGAAATTCCAGTTAAGCGCTGAGCTTCAGGATTGATGAGGCTGATCGCGTTGCTCTTTTGATCGATAACGATTACGCCACATGGCAACGCTTCAAGAATGCGGTGCAGGGCAGTGCGAACGGTCTGCGTTTCCGCGAGGCTGGATTCGAGGGCGGCATTGCGGTCCTCGAGTTCACGGCGGAGTTGGCCGACTTCGCATTGCAACTGGCCGTAGGAAATTTCCATACGGCCGGCAGTCGCGATGAATGCGTCGAATACTTCCGCCAGCGCGCCTTCGGCGGGCGGAGTGACGATTGGAACTCGATGAGAAGTAGGCAACATCTGCCTACCTAGAATGCAAAGCTACTTCCAAAAAGCTCTAATTATCCAGCGTACAAACACGGACGTAACTATGCGAAGCATCACAGGCTGATGTGTTTGGCCAAAACCTGACGATCGTCCTGCGCGAGAATGGTTGCGCGTTCAATAACGTTGCGTAGTTCGCGCACATTGCCGGGCCAGTGATGTTGTAGCAGAAGGAAGCTGGCTTCAGAACTGAGTGACAGACGGTGAGAGCTGAACTTGGCCAGGAAAGTTGAGGCAAGAGTTGGCAAATCTTCCATGCGGTCTTTTAGTAATGGGAGCTCGATGGGGAAGATTGCCAGCCGGTAGTAGAGATCTTCACGAAACTTCTGTTCTTCGACTTGCTTGCGAAGGTTACTGTTGGTGGCGGCGACTACGCGGACATCCACGCGAAAACTGTCGGAGCTACCCAGGCGCTGGACTTCTCCTTGTTCGAGGAACCGCAGGAGCTTGGATTGCAAACCTAGCGGCAACTCCCCGATTTCATCCAGAAAGAGGGTGCCTCCCTGGGCGGCGTGAATTCTGCCAATGCGCGATTGCACAGCTCCGGTGAACGCACCTTTTGTGTAGCCGAACAGTTCTGCTTCCAGAAGGGGTTCAGGAATAGCGGCACAGTTGATTACTACAAATGGATTGGAACGGCGCGGACTTAGCGTGTGAACAGCTTGTGCAACCAGGTCTTTACCGGTTCCACTTTGTCCGGTGATCAGCACAGTGGTGTCTCTTCTGGCTACCAATTCGGTCAAGTGATAGACACGCTGCATCACAGGTGAATCACCAATCATTCCCGGCAGCGGGCGGAATACTTTGTCGTTAAGCGGCTGATGCACCACGTCCTGCGCACGTGGTGGCATGATGGGTGCGCTTTGTCTCTGCAAACTCGCCGCATCATGGTGCAGCAGAGCATTTGAGGTGAGTGGGTGCGGCAACCCGGTCTGCTGATCCAGGAGTAAAACCTGTATGTGAGGATATTGTGCACGCACCAGCGATTGAAACTCTTTCGCATTCAAGTCGGGCAGGACGGGATCGAGTAAAAGCAACTCGAAGTCATCCGACTCCAGCTGATCGAGCGCATGTGCGCCGCTGATGGCCTCGCGCAAACGCCAACGATCGGAATTCACGCGTGAAGTGATATTGCTGCGGACATCGCCATTCGGGCTGACGATCAGGACTCCCGCTCCCATTTCACAGACAGATAGTGCTGCTGCCGTGCTCATAGTCGTTTTCTCTCTTTATGGAAATTAGTGGGGGCCGGCTGCGAACTGCGCAGGGGTTGTCCCTTCGAAACTTTTGTCTGTCGCCGGCTGCTTGCTCTGGCGGCGGACAGGAAAATCGGCACTGATGAGGAGAGGACTGTTCATGACGCGAAATTCTGCACCCGCACTGGTGACAATGGCTTCGGCCAGAGCCAACGAGCGAGTTGCGAAGCTTTCGTCGGACGCCTTCGGTGCGGGCTGCATGGCACGGTCGGGCGTTTGGAATATGCGCATCTTTATATTTCCGGCGTGCGCTTGAATTCCGATGTGCACGACATCTCCCGGTTGGGAAAGGTGTTGCACCGCTTGCAAAATGTAAAAGAATAATTGCCTTAGGCGGACTGGTGAGAACTGAATTTCCCGTTCGCGGCCTGTGTGATCCACAGCTAATTTGATCTGTGCATTGCTCAGCGTATGAGAAAGATCATCGATCACATCGTGCAACACATCGCTAAACATAATGCTGGTTACATCCGATGCCGGCTGCTGAAAGCGCGCAAGCTGCGAGGTGAAACGCAGGGTTTCTACGGCTCGCCCCAGTTGCTCGAGCACGTTTTCCGCAACTTCACGCATTGGGTCACCGGTTGTCTGCCGCAGCAAAGCCACTTCCAGCGAAGCCTGGATGATTGAAAGCGGCTGCGCCATCTGATGCAGGCTGGAGGACAGGGTCTTGAGGAAATTTTCTTGGTCCGGTGAACTGTTCTGACGATTACGCATGGCCCTTTTTCCTCAGTTTCCTGACAACACGTATCCAATACCGCGAATGGTGCGTATCAGGCGGACCGGGAATTCGAGGCCGTCGACCTTATCGCGAACATATTTCACATAGACGTCTACCAGGTTGGTGGAGGGATCAAGTGGCATGTTCCAGACGTGTTCCATGATCATGGCGCGGGTCACGGTCTGGCCAGCATTGCGCATGAGGTATTCGAGCAACGCAAATTCTTTGCCGGAAAGATTGATCCGCTTACCGGCGCGCTCCACCCGATAGTCGCGATTGTCGAGCATCAGGTCCGCGACTTGCAGAGGGGCGCCCGGTAGTTGCGGATTGCGACGGAGGAGGGCTCGCACCCGGGCCATCAATTCAGTAAACGCGAACGGTTTAAGCAGGCAGTCATCAGCTCCGCTGTCTAATGAGAGGACGCGGTCTTCCACTTGCGTGCGTCCGGTCAAGACCAGGATCGGCAGCAATGGCTGCTTCGGACGGACCTGCTTCAGGACCGAAACCCCGTCCATCTTGGGCAGGTTCAGGTCGAGGATCAACAGGTGATACTTGTCGCTGTTGATTTTTTCCGAGGCGGCTTCACCGTCCTGGACCAGCTGAACGTTGTACGCCTCAGACTCAAGTTGGCGCCGTAAAAAGTTGGCGAGTGGTACATCATCTTCCGCAACCAGTACATGCGGATTCGGGGGCATCGTTTGCCGCTGCATTTCAGTGTTCACGGGGTATCTTTTCTGGTTCCTCATCACCTATGAATCGGCGTGGGGAACTTGGATTTCCCTGCAACTTCCAAAATGTGGCCAGGCTCCTGATGAATTCATCGCGGTGTGCCGATAAAGTTTTGCGGTACACCGTTCGGGGCCTGTTTGGCATTTGTTTCTCTTCTCATTTTTTAATCGAGAAGTAATTTCGCTCTGAGGGAGAGCACATGGGCAAGTGCAATCGCCGTGCCAAAATGTATTTTTGCTAATTTCGGCCTAATTTGTATTTTTTGCTTTACAAGAGCGTGTGAGTTTGTACAGGATTCGGATGGCTCGTCCAAATCCAAGACGGATTTTTGTCTGGAACTTGGAATGCTCATTCGAAATTGACTCAGCAGCGATTAATTTATGAAGAGTGACGGCACAGCCGCGGCGAGAGTTCGAGCATTTGGGTTTCGTTCTCCACGATTCAAGACAAATTTCAATTTTTCGCTCGAAATAAACTCCACTCGCGAGCGGCATGAAGCACTTTGCACCAATATCAGTGAGGATGGGCTCGCCGCCGAGTTGCTTTTGAAGATTCCTCCCAAGACAGAAGTCACGATGTGGCTACTGTTCCCCGGTGGTGTGACCCCGGTTCAAATCCAGGCCAGCGTGGAGTATCGCCGTGAGCGCTTGCACGGTTTCAACTTCCTTTACGCCACTATGGATGAGCGCACGCAGGTCAAGGCGTTCATTCAAATGATCCGCTCTTAAATTATTCGGAATGTGTTGGTTGAGCAGCTTCGCGCGGTGTGGGAGTGGTCTCGCCGGGAGACGGTTTGGCCACTTCGCCAGGTGACGGTTTCGTTGCGGGCCCGCCTTCCGCGGCCGGAGCAGCTTGGCTTTCAGCGGGAGCAGCTTGACCTTCTCCCGCAGCTGGCGCGGGTTTGTCATCGTCCTCATCCTTAACGACGTATTGCACAATCAATGAAATTCTGCGGTTGGATGGGTCGAGAGGGTTTGCGGGGATGCGCAGTCTTTGATCGGCATAGCCGCGGACCTGAGTGACCTGATCGGAGCGTAATCCATTTTCTTGCATAATGCGACGGGCAGTATTAGCGCGGTCGGTCGAGAGCTCCCAATTCCCATACTCAGGGCGGCCGTTATACGGATTGGAGTCGGTATGACCTTCGATGGAGATGTGATTCGGCAGCTTCGTCAGTTCCTGTGACAGGGTGATCAGTAGATCTTTACCATCGTCGTTGAGGCTTGGGCTGCCGGTTTCAAAAAATGTGCCATTCTTGGACTCAAGTAATTCGATACGCAAGCCTTCGGCTGTTACCGTCATCTCGATCTGGTTCTTCAGTTTGTCGAAATTTGCGATTTGCCGCTTGATCGACTTTTGCAACTGCTCCTTCAACAATTCCATGTTTTGTTTGGTGAGGGAAAAGTTCTCGCCTGACCCGGTTTGGTTGGTGCCGACTTTTTTGGAGGTCCCGGTGGGGTCTTTGAAGTATCCGCCGACCGCTTCCTGGAGTTGTTTGCTGCTGTTCATCAGCCAGAGGACTATAAATAGAGCCATCATGGCGGTGACGAAATCGGCGTAGGCGACTTTCCATGCGCCGCCGTGGTGGCCGCCGTGTCCGGCCTTTTTCTTGATGATGATGATCGGACGTTTGGCTTCGGTGGGCGGGGCCATCGGTTAAGCTCCTGCTTTTGCTGCGGCTGCTGCACCGCTGGCACGACAGGTCTTTTCCACTTCCTTGAAGCTGGGACGGACATGGCCGGGGATGGCGCGACGGGCCACTTCGACCGCCATGATAGGAGGCGCACCCTTCATGAAGGAAGTCATCAAAACACGCAGAACGTGATAGTACGCATGTTCGTCTTCCGCAGCTTTGGCCATGTTGGCGGAAAATGGACCGACTAATCCATAGCAGAGAAGGATGCCCAGGAATGTACCGACCAGGGCGGCGGCTACTTTGTGTCCGATTTCTTCGGGAGGCCCACCGAGTGCGCCCATGGTGATGACCACACCCAGGACTGCGGCTACGATTCCCAGGCCAGGCAGTGAGTCGGCCATGCTGCTTAGTGCGGCTACCGGCTGGCTGGCGCTGTGTTGATGGACTTCCATGTCGAGTTCCATCATCTGATCAATGTCGAATGGTTCCACGCCGCCGCTGACGGCCATGCGCATGGTGTCGCAGACGAAATCGCGGATGTGATGATCTTTCAGAAACGCGGGATATTTAGAGAAAATTTGGCTCTTGGCCGGATCTTCAATGTCTGCTTCGAGAGCAACCAGGCCGTCTTTGCGGGCGCGGTTTAGCAGGTCATACATCATCTTCAGCGATTCCAGGTATTTTTTCTGGGTAAATTTGGATCCGCCAAAAACTACGCCTAGGCCGCCAGCAATCTTTTTTAGAATGTACAGCGGGTTGGCTACAAGCAGAGTGCCGAGGGAAGCTCCAGCGATGATGACAAGTTCAGCCGGCTGGATGAGCACCTTGAGATTGCCGTGCTCCATCAGGTAACCGGCCACGACTGCGCCGAAGACGACCAAAATTCCGATGATTGCGAACATGAACGTTTTCCTAAGACGTAGATTGCCCGCCTGCCCTATATTGGCGGCTCTTTAATCGGCCCTTGTGTTTTAAAACTTCAATTGCAATTTCGTTTACCGCGCACCTTGTGCAGTAGCTTGTCGTTCAGGATCCAAGTGCGGCAAATTCAGTACTCTCGCCATGGTGTGCAGCATGGTTTCGAACAAATAAAACCAATGGATTGCGGGCACCGCCTGCCGGAAGAGGCCGAGTATCATGGCTGCAGTTTCCGGCTGGTCGGTCAGGATCGGTTCGAAATCTACTGTGTCCCAGCGTTCGATTGCGATCACGGCGTCTTCGATTTCCAGCCGGTTCCGATTTATATACTCTTGAACCCGCAGCGCATTTTCTTCGTCCATGCCAGTGAGTTTGATGGGCATGGCCCACTCCTGCATCACGCGGGGATGATTGCGAAACATATAGAAATAATCAGCGCCGTAGACTCGGGCACGACGGACCAGATTTCTTGCAGGATAGGGGAGATGATCGTGCCATGCATGCGCGGATGGGTGATACAGAACGCGATAGCCGCGTTCGTGCAGGCGCAGGCCCATCTCCGTGTCTTCGCTGAGTTTATAGGTCGAATGGAAAGACCCCGCTTGCACCACGGCGTCTCGGCGCACCGAAAGGTTACAGGTGATGAAGTAGGAGTAGCCGTAAGGGCAGCCTTCTTCCATGTTGACCTGCGGAAACATGAACGGTTCGACGCGAAAATAGTGGGTGAGAGCACGTTCGCGCGCAGCTGCCGGATATTCAAAGTTTCCCAGCACCGCCCAGCGTTCGCCGGGATACGCGTTCTGCAAGCGTAAATGTTGTTCGGCGACGTCTCTGTCGCAGATAGTGTCATCGTTCATCAACAGCAAATAATCGCCGGTTGCATGGGTTACGCCGTTACACCTCGCAGCGCCGGTGCCGGAATTTTTCTGCCGCAGGTACTGGAGCTGAAATGGGGCGGTGAACTGACGCATGAATTCTTCGGTGCCGTCGGAGGAGCCGTCGTCGATCACGAGGACTTCAAAGTCTTGTGATGGCAGCGTTTGGGCTTCCAGTGCAGCCAGGCATTTCTTCAGGATTGGCAGACGGTTATATGTCGGGACGATCACCGAAAGCTGCGGTGTGTTGCGAGAAGGTCTGGTGGGCCGCTGCTGTTTCGCCGTGCCTCCACTTTCGCGCATGGCGCACTTGCGGGCTTCGGTGGCACAGCGTCCGGCCATTTCCGGTTGATTTAATTCACGATAGCAGCGCTTGAGCAGGACAAAAACTTGGGCATAAAACTCGTCTGCTTGTATGTTTATTCCTCCGGTGGTGCGGCCAAATATGTGACGGAGTTGGTCCATGGCAGCTTCCGGCTTGGCTTCGCTGAGGAGTTTTCCGGCCATGCGGGCGTAGCTTTCAAGCTGTCGCAGGAGGCGTTGTTCGCCTATTTTGTCCGACAGGCGCTCCACAAACAGTGTTTCTATCTGCATTAGGGAAAATGCTTGCTGGGCACGTGGTTTTGGTGTTCTTAACGACAGCTGGGCCAGAGTGTCGGTCAATTGGTCGGCCAAAAAGTCGTCGGAGACTTCGCCGTTTGCCGGCAGCACGACCAGCCCTAAATTTTGCGCTTCCTCCCGTGATATGAAAGCGTAAATCGCGCGCGAGACAACCACCAAGTCAGCTTGTTCGATAAACTCACGTTCCCTGAATCGCCGGTCCTGTTCTGCTTCTAGATCTTGTAGTTTGGTCTTGGCCGCGCTAACCGGCTGAATATACAAAAAATTGTCACAAAAAACCGCGATTCGTGTACGAGGGCAACAACGGCGAAGGTCGTCCAGATAGTGTTCGGGTACAGAAATCCCGCGATTGAAATTCTGGAGAAGAAAAACGGCGAAGAAGTTCTTTTCGGCCACGACATCTTGCAGTGTCCAGGAACTATCCGGGCGGGCTTCGATACCAAGCGAAGCCAGCCTTTCCTTATCACCTGCAAAAAGGCGAATGCCAAGTTCCTGAAGAGCCGGCTCGTAATGAATACGATGCAGGTCCTCCCGTATTACCAGAGTTACGTCATGCCCCAGCATTCTAAGTGCACGCAGGATTTGCAGCGCATGCCAATTGGATGTGCCGCCGTCAGGTTTGGGAAATGCATCCGCAACTATCAGTATTTGCAACGCCGAGCCGTGAGATTTGTTCGCGGAGTCCAAGCCCCTTAAGAAAGCAATTCTGTCTCCTCACTTGGTTCTAATTGCGGTGGAAGGAGAGTTGCTCCAGCTGTCGTGACGCCGCTCGTGCAGTGCGGGCATTAGTGTTTGGTGAGTTTTTATGACGCTTGGTCTCTCCATGATCGCGAAGAATGAAGCGCATACGCTGCGTGCTTGTCTGGAAAGCGTGCAAGGTGTGGTGTCGCAAATTGTGGTGGCCGATACTGGATCAACCGACAGCACTTGCGATATCGCGTGTGAGTTGGGTGCGGCCGTGATTTCGGTTCCGTGGGAGAACGATTTTGCCAAGGCACGCAATGCTGCGTTGGCTGCTATGCAAACGGATTGGGTGTTAGTACTGGATGCGGACGAGGAACTTGACCGTAATGCAGCCAAAAAAATCCCAGCATTAGTAAAGCGTCAAGGTGTGGGAGGATACCTTACTCCGATCCGCAACTATGTTCCTTCGGCCACTGGGCGCGGTTGGGACCGGGCTGTGCAGCTGAATGATTCCCTACATCCACGTGCCAAAAATGCTCCAGCCTATTTCGTCCACGAAAATTGCCGTTTGTTCCGCCGGAGTGCTGAGGTCTATTTCATAGGCCGTGTCCATGAGCTGGTGGAACAAAGTATCAAGGCGGCAGGTTTGAAGCTCTTGCCCTCAGATGTTTGTATCCATCATTTTGGCCAGTTGACGGATGAAGAAAATAGAAAAAAGAAAGCCGAGGCTTACCTGGATTTGCTGCGGATGAAGGTCCAGGAACTGCCGAATGAGCCGATGGCCTGGTTGCAGCTAGGGTTGCAGGAGTATGAGTGTTCTCACCAGGCCGAGGAGCCTCTTCTCTGTTTTGCCCGCGCGCTGGAATTGGAGCCGAAAGCGGTGCAGGGATGGCTTTTCAAAGGCATGATCCAACTGGATTTAGGAAGGTATCTGCAAGCCTTGGAAGACCTGGAACATGTGCGCACTGATTCCGCTAGCCGCGCATTTTGTGAGCATCTTCGCGGAGATGCGTTGCATAACCTGGGTAGGTTGGAAGAAGCCCGAGATGCTTATTTAAAGACTGCGAATCTGACGCATGGTGATCCTGTAGTGAACAGCAAATTAGGGTACACCGAATTAAGAATGGGCCGAAGCAAAGAAGGAATTGCCAAGCTGAAACGAGCTGCGGAATCGGCGCCGGAAATCGCGGAGATTCGCGAACGGTTAATGAAGGCATACATCGCTGTGGATCAATTGCCGGAAGCCGCGGAACAGGCGGAACAACTGGCGAAGATTGAGGGGACCCCCAAGTCCTACCTGCGTGCGGTAAGTATCTGGATCCATTCCAAACAAAACCAGCGTGCCCAACAAGTTTTGAGCCGGGGCATGGAGCTTTTTCCTGAAGCTCAAGAACTACAAAAAGCATGCGCTGAATTAAACGTCTGTCAGACGATTACTGGCACGTCGAGATAAAGTGCGATATCGAACAATCCAGTAGGTCGGCGAAAATAAGTCCAGATTCTGGACGCCGAGCTAGAGGAGAAGAATTCTTCGAAAAAATATCTCTTAAGCAATAAAGAGACTTAACAATTCACGAGTGTTTGGAACATTACTTGCTTGGCTAACACCAGAGCCACTTTTATGACCAACCGAGAAGAAGCTGCAATTCGAGTTTTGCTGGTGAGCTTTGACAAGTCCACAGTCGAAGCGTTGTCGGACATTATGGAGCAGATGGGCATTTACGTTGAAGTTTGCCCCGATCGGAAGGCGGCTTCGCGGGCGCTATGCAATTCCAAGTTTGAGGGGTTGATCATTGATCTTGTCCACGGCGAAGCATAGTCTGGACCTGCTCAGAAACTTGCCTGACTTCACCGCCAATAAAAGCGCGGTTTCCTGTGCAATTTTGAACGATCTTCATCAGAAGGCCTCGGCGTTTCAAGCGGGAGCAAACTTTGTTTTGGAGCGACCGCTGGAACTTAAAGCCGCGTCACGCACCATTCGTGCGGCCTACCCGATGATGGTGCGCGAGCGGCGGCGGTATTTCCGTTGCCCGGTCGAAACCCCTACGTTTGTTGCGTGTGAGCCTCATCCTGAATTCCAGGCGAACTCGGTAAACATCAGTGAAGCCGGGATGGCGATTCTTTCCCCGGTGCAACTTAAGGTTGGACAGAGCATACAAATGCGCATGCGTATTCCAGGAAGCCCGGACTTTGTCAGTATTTCCGGGGAGATTTGCTGGGCTGATGACTCTTCAGGGCGTGCGGGCGTGCAATTCTTAGAAATCTCAACTTCGGTAGCTGAGGCGCTCGCCGCATGGCTGCTCGCGCGTTTGGAGGAGATGATTCCAGCGGCAAAGGGAATTGCAGTGGGGGGTACCTCTTCCGGTGTGTCCACCGCGAAAGCCCTGCCGAAAACATACCGTACAAATTGAGGTCACAGGTTCTTCTCCATATACATACAGCCCTTACTGTAGGCCTTTTGTTCCGAAAGTAGAACAAGCCACCTTGTGCTTGACGAAAGCGTCGATCTTGGGCGTATCGTTAAGCAAGATTTCGCCTTTGCGAGTTGTGGAGTTCTCGAATTTTAGAAAGGCGAGTGGATGCCAAGGGACCGGGTTCTGGTAGTTGAAGATGAAACTCAATTTTTAGAGGCGGTGAGTTCATACCTTACAGGAAAAGATTTTGACGTAGTGTCCTGTAAGACTTGGGCTGAAGCCGCAGTTCTATGGCGGACCAGCCGTCCGGATGTTGTCCTGCTCGATCACAACCTTCCTGATGGAAACGCGCTTGATTTGATTGTGCGGCTCCGGCCGTTTGATCCTGACATTCCTATCGTTATTCTTACGGCGGAAGCCTCGATTGATCTTGCAGTGCAGGCGGTCAAACTTGGGGCGGAGCAGTTTCTGACCAAGCCTATCGAGTTGTCAACTCTTCAGGTTGTAATCCAGAGATGCATCGAAAACCGGCGAAACCGTCTAAAACAGATGGCTGAGAAAAGCCGTCAATCGAGAGAGCGTGTGGACCCATTTCTAGGCCGTAGCCCCCTGATTCGCCGCCTGGCGGAGATATGCTCCAAGGTAGTCAATTCGGACAGCCCAATTTTGATTCAGGGTGAAACCGGTACCGGCAAAGGAGTGCTGGCCCACTGGTTTCATGAAAACAGTTCACGCAATGCCGAACCATTTGTAGATTTGAACTGTGGCGGACTTTCGCGTGAACTGCTCGAAAGTGAACTGTTCGGCTACGAAAAAGGCGCATTTACCGGCGCAGTACAAAGCAAAGCTGGATTGCTGGAGATAGCCCACAAAGGCACAGTGTTTTTAGATGAAATCGGCGATGTGGATTTGCAACTACAACCGCGTCTCTTAAAAGTTCTGGAAGAAAAAACAGTTCCGGCGGTTGGGGGACATACGGGACCGGCGGGTGGATGTGCGCCTGGTTGCGGCTACGCACCAGGACATCGCCAGACTGATTCGTGAAAAGCAATTTCGCAGCGATCTTTATTTCCGCATCAATACGATTCCACTGACTACGCCGGCTCTTAGAGAGCGGGTGGAAGATATTCCCGTGCTGGCAGAGTATTTCCTGAAACGTTTGCCGCGTGACATGAGAGACCGAGGGGAAGCCGAACTATCAGAGGGGGCCTTACACGCCTTGCAGTCCTACTCATGGCCAGGGAATATCCGCGAATTGCGCAATGTTTTGGAGAGGGCAGTTCTACTCAGTGACAATAAAGTTTTGCGGGAACGGGATTTGCACTTCGATCTTCAGGGTGAAGTAACTCCTGCGCAAGGGCAAGCTGCTAACACGCAAACCCTAGATGAGTTGGAAAAGGAATACATTGAGCGGATATTGTCCATCGAAAATGGGCGGGTGGAAACTGCAGCAAAGCGGTTGGGAATACCGCGCAGTTCTCTCTACAACAAGTTAAAGCAGTACGGCATTATCCGCCATTCAGGGACTGCTACTTTGCAATAAGCGGTACAGCTGCAGAAGAAGTAATTAACTTTCCACCGAAATCGGGTTTGATGGAATATCTGCTAACACGCTGGTGGGCTCCGCCGGATAACGTGGCAACAGCAGGCTTAACAAAGCTCCCGCCACACAGGTTAAGGCGAGCGCGAAGATCAATCGTGGTTGATACATTCCAAAACGATCATAAAAACGACCAACTACTATCGGCCCGGTAGCTCCGCCTACGGCATACGCCGTCATGTCATACCGTACAGCGCGGCAAAATGTTTTTTTCCAAAGTAGCGGGCAATCAGGTAAGGCACAACGTCCGCTTCGCTGCCTAGCCCATAGCCGAGTAGCGATGTTCCTATTAAAGCAGTCGTGGCGGTGGCCGCTGTAGTGAGAGTGAAAGTACCGATGGATGCGACCGCCAACATGAACATGGAAACGTACGGCGCAAAGTAACGATCGAGCAGTATTCCCGTCGTTAGCCTGCCTAAAATTCCTGTGGCTCCCATTACCGAGAGTGCCAGCGCCGCGCTTTTTTCGGAGACGCCGCGTTCGGTGAGCAAAGCGGCCAAGTGGGAAAGCAATCCGTTCGAGCCGAATGCTTCCAACATAATAATGACGGCCAGAATCCAGAAAACGATGCCGCGCAACGCAGTTCCCACCGAAACACCGGTAGTCAAAGTCTGATCGGATTGTGCGGCGCTGACCGGGCGGTTCCGTACCAAGAGCGCCGTCAACGGAAATCCCAGAAGCGCGATGCATCCGAGCGTCACATAAGCACTACGCCAACCATAGTTGTGAATAACGGCTTGTGTGACCAGAGGAATGACAATTGACCCTGTACCGCTTCCCGTGAGCACCAGTGCGAGGGCAAGTCCGCGGTGTTTTTGAAACCACGTCAAGACCGCGCGTGTATACGAGAGCTGTGCTGTCCCGTTTCCTACAACGCCAAGAATAAAATATGTCAGGTAGAAGCGCGTGATATTCGGTGTAAGCAAGCTCAACGACATGTACGCCAGACTGAAAATAACAATGCTCGGGAGAATGATGCGCCGCGGCGGAAAGCGATCGAGCAGCATTCCGATGCCGGGTGAAAATACCGCCACCGTGATCGCTCCGATACCAAACGCATTGGAGATCGCTTCCCGGTGCCACCCAAAAGTTTTAAACAATGGCTCGATAAACAGGCTAAAGGTGTAGGGCATGATGGCTGCAAAACTGACCATGACGCCGACATACGCAGCAAGGGTTACCCCCCATCCCGGATAGCGAATCGAATTCTCTGTCGTATGCTTTTTTTCTTCCATCACGGCCTGGCTTGCCATAGATTTTTTAAACACTACCTGTGTCACTAACGTATCTACGCATCACCGCGCATTCGCCAATAAACCATCAGAGGCCAGTCAACAGAACTTGTGCCAGCGCATTTAAAGGCTTGCAGATTTCGGGACTGAAAACCATAGGGCCGCGTATGCCTGGCAATCCTTCGCCTAATGCAATATGAGCCATAATCTTCCTATGCAACTTCCCGGGTAGTTGCCTCGCGAGCGCGCCCATAGCCCTGGTGCGCCATGCGTTCGCCCATTTCGCGATAAGCTTCGGGCTCTTTCGGCTGGAAAGTTCCTAGACCATCCACGTAGCGGTTGTACATGCAAAAAGCGGCGGCGATCAGGACGGTATCGTGGATCTCTTTATCAGTCGCGTTGAATATCCGAGCTCTGGCGATATCTTCGGATGTGACCTGCTTTCCATCCTTCTGAACCTTTCCGGCAATGTTCAGCAGTGCTTTCAGCTTGTCTGAAATTGGGGCTGTCTCAGGACTGGTCTTAGCACAGTCAACCAGATCAAGATTTCCGCCTAAATGTGCCGCGGCGGCAGCACTATGTGAGAGATGGCAGAAATCACATTCATTGCGATAGGAAACATGCGCCGCGATCATCTCGCGTTCTCCCGAGGTAAGTGTGTTAGGGCCGCGTAATAGAAGTTCCGCCAGTTGCAGCAAAGGCTGGGCCGTGTCAGGACTAAAGGCCAGCGGTCCAACGATGCCAGGCAATCCTTCTGGTAGTGCTATGTGAGACATAGTTATCCCTCTTAAATGCAGAATCACAAAAACCTGCGCAGAGTAACCTAAGGGTAAAGGACTGCGGGAACAATAGTAGGAAAGCACTAGTGATTAGACAGCGGTCGAAAGTTAGAATAACCGCCCTTCCCAACAGGAGATTGCCTACGAATGCGCAGAACTATACTCAGCATGCTGGTTGTTTGTTCCTTGTATTCACTTGCTTTTAGCAAATATGCCCACGCGGCCTCATGCCCGGCAAAACAACACCCAGTATTCAAAGTGGAAGTAGCGCCTGAATTGGCGAGTGAACCGCTTTCAGGCCGGCTCATTGTCATGATGTCCACTCAGGCGACCGGAGACAAACTCGTCCCCAGCTACGGGCCGGATGCGCACTCGGTTTGGATCGCGGCGAAAGAAGTGCACGCCCTGACGCCGCAAGATCCGGTTGAGCTCGATCCGAATGAATTGGCGTATCCAGAGAAGTTCTGTACTGCTCCCGAAGGGAGCTACAAAATTCAGGCAGTTCTGGATGTGAACCACGATTTTGCTTATCAGGACGATGTTTCCGCTGGTGATCTAGTGAGCAAGCTTGTGGATCAAAGTTTCCATCCGGCTGCGGATCAAATCATTTCCCTAACGCTGGTGGAACGTAAGACGGACCCGCCGCTCCAGCTTCCTCCCCACGCAGAACTTTATGATTTCGGCAGCCCGCAATTGTCCAGCTTTTGGGGACGCACGATTCACATGCGCGGAGTGATTTTGCTACCGCCTGGTTACAACAATAGCAAACAGCGTTATCCCACCGCGTATATGACCCACGGCTTCGGCGG
>CAWBXL010000231.1:0-6263 GCA_963792305.1 uncultured Acidobacteriaceae bacterium
TCAGCTGTCTGGCCTGCGTTCCCGCCTGCACCAGGGGCCGCGCGCCTCAAGAGTAGACAAAGTAGAAGAGTCAGAAGCCAAGCCGGTCGCCGGTTTGAACACATTCCGCATTGAAGGAGCCTGGTAAATGTCGAGCAAGCCGACTGTGAATTGCGAACCTCTCAAGAAATTGATCCGAGAGATTCCTGATTTCCCCAAGAAGGGCATCCTCTTTTACGACATCACCACGCTGCTCAAAGACAACGTCGGCTACGCCACGCTGATTGATGCGTTGGCGGAATACTATCTGGCCAAGAAAGTTGATCTGGTTCTGGGTATGGAGGCGCGTGGCTTCATCTTCGGCCCGGCACTGGCTTACCGGCTGAATGCAGGCTTTGTTCCCGTGCGCAAGCCCGGCAAGCTTCCCAGCCGCAACCAGCAAGGTCTCTTACGATCTGGAATACGGCAGCAACACCCTGGAGATTCACACCGACGCTATCCAAAAAGGACAGCGCGTCATCATCGTTGACGATCTGCTCGCCACTGGAGGCACCGCCGAGGCCACGACAAAACTAGCCGTACAAGCGGGAGCCGAAATCGCCGGCCTGGGTTTTGTCGTGGAGCTTGACTTCCTCAAAGGCCGGGACAAGCTGAAGCAGTACGATGTCTTTTCCCTGCTGCGCTACGACAAGTAGATCAAATGACTGCAGGCCAAACGCACTATTGCCCAGCGGACGCTGAACGAAATGATCGAAGGGCTACAGATGGAGACAACTTTATGACGCGAGCGCAACTAGCGCAAAAATCGCACAATCAGGAGGGCAAGGGCCACCCATCCTACAGCACTGATTCCTACGGCGGTAATTAGACCTTCCCAGTTCGTGTGATTGGGGCCGGTCTCGTTTGAATCAGTATCGACAAATCCGTCAAGCATGTACCTTCTGGCGGGGGAGTCCATTGGGTTTCAGACCTCGACAGTTAATTTTGTGCTGCGCTTACGATGCTCCTACTTTCTCAAAGGCGACAAAGATTAACACAAAAAAAGAAAATATTTCCAAAATCCGTACAAACTCCCACTTTTGTAAAGCTTTTGCTGTATCGAATTATGCAGGATGCAGGAATTGCGTGTACAGCATATAAACCGTCAGGGCGATGATCAGGAAGGTTATGCCCCAGGTCACAATGTTGTATATAGCGGAGTTTTTGTACTCTCCCATGATTTCCGAGTTGCTGACCAGCAGAAGGATCACTACCAGCACGATCGGCAGCATCATTCCATTGAGCACCTGCGAAAACACCGCCACTTTGATCAAGGGAATGTTGGGAAGTAAAACCGTCGCAGCCCCAATTACAATCAATCCGGTATAGAGCCAGTAAAAAGCCGGGGCCTGACGGAAGCGCTTGTTCAGCCCCGACTCAAACCCCAGCGCTTCGCAAACCGTGTACGCAGTAGATAGCGGCAAAATTGAAGCGGCAAACAGCGAAGCGTTAAGTAATCCCACAGAAAACAGAATGAAGGCGTACTCGCCGCCCAAAGGCTTCAATGATTGGGCCGCATCGGCCGCATCTTTGATGTGAAAGAAACCATGCGCAAACAGCGTAGCCGCGCAGGCGATCACAATGAAACCCGCCACCAGCACGGAGAACAGAGATCCCACAATTGCATCCGCCTGGCTGTACTTCAGTTCTTTCGGTCCGGCCCCGCGTTCTACCACCGAAGCTTGCAGATAGAACTGCTGCCATGGAGCAATCGTCGCCCCGATGATTCCAACCGAAAGGTATAAGTAATCGGAGTCCTTGAATTCCCTCAGGCTCGGTATGCGTACCACTTGCCGCGCTGCCTCAAACCAATCGGGTTTGGCCAGCACAGCAGTGATGATGTATGCGATATAGAGAAAGGAAAGGAAGACAAAAACCTTCTCCAGCTTCTTATAGTCACCCAGGACCACCAGCGACCACACCACCGCCGCTGCAATGGGCACAGAAATGTATTTACTGATGCCAAACAACTGCATGCCGCTCGCCACGCCGGCGAACTCGGAGATCACATCGCAGAAATTGCACAGCACCAGTCCGCACATCAGAAGGAAGGTGAAGCGGAAACCGTAGTTCTCCCGTACCAGCTCACTGAGGCCCTTGCCGGTGATGGCCCCCATGCGCGCCGCAATCTCCTGCGCGAAAGTCAGGGTAATCGCCACCGGAATCATGGTCCACAGCAAGGAGTATCCGAACTGCGCGCCCCCGGAAATGTAGGTGTAAATACCGCCGGCGTCGTTATCTACGTTGGCGGTGATGAACCCCGGCCCGAGGATGGAAAAGATGAATATCAGCCGGAGCAGGACGTATCGAAAGCGCCGTCGCATGACTGCCTCCGCCGTCCGAATTGGAAGAATTTTGCATGAGCCCGACGCTAAAAACAATTCTATTATTCAGACTAATCAATGTATGCGATTGCCACAACAGAAAACGCCAACAAACCTGATTAATCTTTAGGTGTCAGCACCAGTTTGGATTGCTTGGGAATGTAACTCTTCCGCTGGAACCAGTCTTCCATCGCCGCTTGCAGCTGATCCAGCGGGACTTTGGAGCCAACTTCCAGTACCCCATCCGTGATGGGCAGGGTGTGATCGAAGACAGATGCGTTAGTGAAGCTTCTCATGGAAAAGCTGTCCAGCCACTTCATAGGACAAGCTACAGACTGCCCGTTGTTCTCATACTCAACTCGAATTTTGCGAGCAAACATAGAATGATTCTAATTGTTCCGCATCAGGAATCGCCTTGTGCCTTAACTGGCCCTTGACACCGCGCCCTTCTACCCCTACCCTGCCGGAAATCGGCGCATCGCGTATAGACGATAAATTTAATTTCCAGGGGGACACATGATTCTCTTCATCTATCTGGCTGGGATTGGTCTGGTGGCTGGCTGGGCCGCGGGCAAGATCATGAAGGGCTCGGGTTACGGCTTGGTAATGGATCTGGTGCTGGGCATCATCGGGGCCATCGTTGGTGGATGGATTATGAGGGTTTTAGGGTTCTATACCACCGGAGGATTGGTCCCGAACATACTGGTGGCGATTTTAGGCGCGGTATTTGTAGTAGCGCTAGTTCGATTGTTAAAGAAAGCCTGATTACCAATCAAGGTCCGGCTCCGCGCGGAAGCTATCTCCAACCGCAGCCGGATTCTCCACGCCCGTGCTAGCATATTGTATTAACACCAGTTAGCGACGTATGAATCCTTCCAATCCCCCAACTGGGGACGACGGTAAGTCATCCCCGGAGGCGCCAGCTTGCGCCTTCAAACTTCATCCGCGACATCATCCGCGAGGATTTGAAGACCAATAAGTTTGCCGGCAAGGTGCAGACGCGCTTTCCTCCGGAACCGAACGGCTACCTGCACATTGGACACGCCAAGGCAATCTGTCTGGACTTCGGCCTGGCCGACGAGTTCAAAGGCAAGACCAATCTCCGCTTCGACGACACCAATCCCGGAAAAGGAAGAAACAGAATACGTCGAGTCCATTAAAGAAGACGTAAGTGGCTAGGCTTCGAGTGGGACAATCTGTTTTATGCCTCCGATTACTTCGATCAGCTTTATGAATGGGCGGTGAAGCTGATCAAGGCGGGCAAAGCCTACGTGGACGACCTGACCGCCGACGAGATCCGCAAATATCGCGGCACACTGACGGAACCAGGCAAAGACAGCCCGTATCGCAATCGCTCGGTAGAAGAAAATCTAAATCTGTTCGAGCGCATGAAGGCAGGCGAGTTTCCCGACGGCTCGCGCGTGCTGCGGGCAAAGGTCGATATGTCTTCGCCCAACCTCAACATGCGCGATCCGGTGATGTACCGCATCCTGCATGCCGAACATCACCGCACCGGAAACAAATGGTGCATTTATCCGATGTACGACTACGCCCACGGCCAGTCGGACTCGCTGGAAAAAGTCACGCACTCCATGTGCTCGCTGGAGTTCGCCGATCATCAGCCCATCTACCACTGGTTCATCGAGCAGCTGGGCATCTTCCCCTCGCAGCAGATTGAATTCGATCGCCTAAGCCTGACCTACACCATGATGAGCAAGCGCAAGCTGCGGCAACTGGTGCAGGAAGGACACGTGCGCGGTTGGGACGATCCGCGCATGCCGACGCTCTCCGGCTTGCGCCGCCGCGGCTACACGCCAGAAGCGATCCGTAATTTTGTCGCTGCGGTCGGCGTGTCGCGCACCAACGGCAGCATCGAGCTGGCCATGCTCGAACACTTCGTTCGTGAAGACCTGAACAAGCGCGCGCCGCGCGTGATGGCCGTGCTGCGTCCGCTGAAGGTCGTGATCGACAACTATCCGGAAGGCCAGGTCGAAGAGATGGACGCGATCAACAATCCGGAAGATCGCGATCCGCAGGTACGCGCAAAGTGCCATTCTCGCGCGTGCTCTACATCGAGCAGGACGACTTCCGCGAAGAGCCGCCCAAGAAGTATTTCCGCCTGTCGCCCGGCCGCGAAGTCCGTCTGCGTTATGGCTATCTCGTTACCTGCACCGAGCGTGGTGAAAGAATGACAAGGGCGAGGTAGTAGAAGTTCATTGCACCTACGATCCGGCCACGCGCGGAGGCAACACTCCCGATGGCCGCAAAGTAAAGCTACCATCCACTGGGTTTCGGCGGCCCACGCGGTGGATGCGGAAGTGCGCATATACGAAAACCTCTTCACCAAAGAAAATCCAGATGACGTGGAAGAGGGCAAGGACTTCACTGCCAACCTGAATCCCAATTCTCTGGAAGTGATCCCGGCCAAAGCTGGAGCCATCGCTGGCTAATGCCAAAGCCGGGCAGCCGTTACCAGTTCGAACGATTGGGATATTTCTGTGTCGATCCAGATTCAAAGCCCGGAAAGCCGGTCTTCAACCGCACGGTGGCTCTGAAAGACGGATGGGCGAAAATCGAAAAGAAGCAAAAATAATTTAGCTTTGGTTCGTGGAAGATATGTCTTCAGCTGGCGCATCCCACTGATGCTCACATGTATGGCATTTCCAGCCTTGATTGTGGACCGGCAATGGAAAGGTGGACATAGGCGCTCGTGAAAGCAATCGGCTTATTCAACTCTTCGAAGCGACGTCCAATGACCCGCATTGCGGACAATGTGGCTGTTGATATTCACCCTCTGAAACCTCAAATGTCTCCGGAATTGGTTGATCAGAGCATTGCCGTCGCTTCGTCAAAATCTTCTGGGCTGACCAGCAGCTTGACTCCGCCAATTAAATTCGACCAGAACCAATCCATACGTACGATATTGTCATCGGCCAAAAATGATTTGATTCCTGCGCTCTCTAAACTTCCTTTAGCCAATAAGGCCTCTGGAAGATCACGATAGCTCCGAACCATGATCAGTTTCGCGCCAGATGAATTGTCCGGCTCAATCGCTATCGATGGTTCCTCATCTTCTTCGGGTTCTTCAGGAATCGGAGTTTCGACTACAGGTTGGGAGACAACAGGTGATTTTGGCGTTTTGACTGAATCGGGAATTGAAGACCCACGCCGTTGAATCTCAGCTTCGAGTGTTTCTCGAGCGATCTCAGTGAGTTCATGCCAGTCAGCCGCGATCTTTTGCAGTTTCTCGAGCGGCATCCCCGTATAGCGCTCAGTGAGCCGCTGCCGTTCTTGCTCTGGGTTGATCTCCATGCGCCAACATCATACGCCAGAGAAAAATTACGATGCTGCAACACCGATCTCGCCGGTCCGAATCCTGACGACTTCCTCTAGCGCGCTGACAAAAATCTTTCCATCGCCGATCTTTCCGGTACGTGCTCCCTGGATGATGGCATCAATCACCGGTTCAACTTGTTCATCCCGCACAATAATTGTCAGCAGATACTTGCGATGAAAATCAACCTTATATTCACTCCCGCGATAAACCTCCGTATGCCCTTTTTGCCGCCCGAATCCCATGACTTCAGTAGCGGTCATCCCTTCTACGCCCGCTTCCATGAGGCGTTCTTTGACATCGTCCAAAAACTGCTGCCGGATTACTGCGTCAATTCGTTTCATAGGTACTCCTCCACATAAGATGCCATTAAGCGCATAAATTGTTCGTAAAAATATTCTCAAATGGTGGAGGGGAGTTCCTACAAAATTACCGGATGACTTCCTTGGCAGGCCGCGTTGACCCTCCTCCCATCCTCCGTTAATCTCAAGAAGTCAGTAAAATAAAGCGTTCCCTATGCCCAATAGCATTCACGTAAAGCTCCCTGACGGGAGTATGAAGGAAGTCCCCAAGGGTACGACTGCGTT
>CAWBXL010000232.1:0-7906 GCA_963792305.1 uncultured Acidobacteriaceae bacterium
TCAACGGGAAAATTTTCGAGAGCGTCATGTAGCTCAACGAGTCACCGTATGCCTTTACCACTTCTAAATAGGAGAATGCCACGAACGACCATATGGCGAGTGAGACCGCGACAAGCTGGAAAAATGCAGTCGGGTCGTGAATGGTGTCCAATCCGCTATGAAATTCGCGCAGCCGCTCCGCTATGCGGGCACCAAGGTTCTTTGCAAGGTGGGAGAAACGGGTCTCCACCCAGCCCGATATGCCCTCGCCATATTTGGAAAGCAGTACTGCCCCCAGCGTTACCCCTGCAGTCAGGCCAAGAAAAAGAAGACCAAAAATTTGTATTCCCTGATAGTTAGGGATGAAATGGAGCGCAGTGCCAGGTACGAACACAGCAAGAGTCAGCAAGACGGTAAATGCACCGATGTCGAAAATCCGCTCAACCGTCCAGGCCGCCATCTGGGAGGAGAAATTGAGATTTTCTCGGCGCGCAATCAGGTAAGGGCGAATCAATTCTCCGGGACGCCCCAACAATGCGAGTCCCGTAAAACCGACCACAGTTGAAGAAGCCAACTCCACCCACGAGGCTTGCGGCCGAATCGGCCGTATGAGAATTTTCCAACGCAGAGCGCGAAGTAGATAAGTGATGTAAATCAGGCCAACAGCGGTCAGAATTCGAAGCGGATTGATACGCGCCCACTGACTCCAGAACGTAGCCCAGTCAAAATGTTTCCAATGGCTGAATTGCAGATAAACCAAAACGGCAAGTACCGTCAGCCCGACTCCATAAATTAAAAACTTTTTGTTCATGTGGAGGGAATTTGCCGTGGCCTGGCCGGAGACAGCACCGCGCGGCGCAACCAACTTATGTCAAGGTATACGAGGGGAGCGTGAGGGTCAAACGCGTTAGGGGTGAGTTGCAGCTAGAGAATGGAACAGACAGAGATTCTGTGTCGTTGCCTCCTGAGAAGCATAAAAGCGATCGGTGTAGAAATTAAAGTTCCGAGAAAAAACATTCCCACCAGTTCGATGGAATTTGAACCGTCCCAAACATTATCGGGATCCCAAGTTACGTAAGCCTCTTCAGTATTTTGTGCGGGTGTAGTTTCAGGCAGCGCTTCGGATTTACGTGATCCATCAACTCGGCCATGCCGTTTAGAATTCGTTGGAGACATTTGGCTGTTCTGCTGAGATTGTGTCCCATTAATGCAGCCGAATGTTTGGCCCGATAAAAATCCGAATAAGAGTACAGACATTGATATGTTTTGTATGGATCGGTTCAATCGCATGGCTGTTTTGATAGACACCTCGCCATCGAGGCAGGTTCCTGAAAATTGAGTTTGACGTGAGTCATTTCCCGGCGGTTTGGACGGGAGCCGGTTTGGTGATTTTTGCGGGAGTAGAAGATTTTGCAGTCGAATTTTTGGGTTGTGCCGATTTCTTGGCCAATTGCTGCTGGGCAAGTTTCTTTTTATTAAAGTCACGCACAATACGGGCCACATAAGCTCGCGTCTCGCGATACGGCGGCACTCCGCCATATTGCTCAACACGCTTCGGACCTGCATTGTATGCAGCCAGCGCTTTAACCAGGTCAAAGTTGTAGCGCTCAATCAATTCCCGAAGATAGCGAGTGCCTCCGTCGACGTTGGCTTGCGGATCAAACGCGTTGCTCACCCCCAAATTCGACGCAGTTTGCGGCATCAGCTGCATCAACCCTTGCGCGCCCTTGGGAGAAATCGCATGCGCGTTGAAGTTGCTTTCGGCGCGAATCACGCTGGAAATGAGGTCCGGATCAATCCGGTAACGTTGACTGCCAGCCGCGATGGCTTGATCCAAAGTGACCGGAGCGCTTGGAGTGGCAATGCCTACCGGTGCAGCCACAACTTTGGGAGCCGGTATCGTGGGTGGCCCCGTTTCAAAATGTTCAATCTGCTCAGTGGGAACATCCGCGTAATTTGTTCCATCCATGGTCAGATATAGGCGTGTAATTGAGCCAATCTCCTCGCGCCGTTCATGAGGAATAGAAAAGCCATTGCGCAGGACAGCTAAATCAGCGGCAAAAGATGTTGCAGCCAACATCAAAACAAGTGCCGCACACCCGATTTGTTGGCGGAAATTCATACTGCTAGGAGTTCAGTGCCTGTTCCACTGCCGCTGCCACGCCATTCTGGTCATTGGGTAATGTTACCCGCCAGCCATTGCTGCGCAACTCTTCTACCGCGTTCCCCATGATAAATGGCATTCCGGCAAAGGCAAGCATTTCTATATCGTTGTGATTGTCACCGATGGCCATGACCTGTTCCCGGGAGATCCCGCGGAAATTGGCCCATCGTTCCAACGCGTGGCCTTTGGAGCAATCCTTGTTCAGAACATCAATCATGGAGAGATCACGGGCTAAATATTCGGTTCGCAGTACAGTGATTTCATCGTTCAAGCCGCTGGCCGCAAGTACCGCCAGTGCGCGATGCATACGTTCAATCGGCCCGCAAAACATGGCTTGCACTGGGTCTTTGGTCAACGAATCTTCCACCGGAATCACAAACTCGATGAATGCAGAGTTCTTTTCCAGCCACTTCTGAATGCTGGCATTCAGTTCGTTCATGTGTTCCAGCACAATGGCGCCCTTGTCCTCTTTGTCAAAAGTAATGACTGTATTCCCGCGAAACTGGTTCATCGTGGCGCACAGTTTGCGGCAGACAACTGCCGGAAGCATGTCGCGATGAAAGGTTTCGCCCTGCATCGACCGAGTTACCGCGCCGTTCGAACTAATTAACTGGAGATCAAATCCAAGCTGCCTGGCAATAGGCATGGCAAAAGCATGCCTCCTCCCAGTTACCAAAATCACTTCCACGCCTTGTTGTTTGGCTTTCTGCAGCGCCGCCAGATCAGCAGGAGAAATTTGGAATTGAGGGTTTAGCAGGGTGCCGTCAATATCAACGGCGATCAAGCGAATGGGGAGGCTGACCACAGTAGATTTTAACATTCAGAGCCACAGCGTCCCTTGTGCTATATTGCGCCGAACGCAATGGAATCCTTCCTCTTCTTTGCTTTCTCCTGGTGGGCGATTATTCTGCGAGTGGTGGCCATCATTCACTTTATTCGCCGCCGCCCAAATTTTTATTGGCTGTTCATCATTCTTTTCCATTGGGTGGGAGCGCTGGTTTATATCGCGGTGGAAGTTGTACCGGATGCGGGGTTATTACGGCAGTCTTTTAAGGTCTTTCCGCGACGCAAGCGTATCCGTGAGCTTGAAGCGGCCATTCTGGACAATCCATCCGCCGGCAATTACGAAGAGCTTGGAGATTTGTACCTGGAAGAAGGGAAGTACTCTCGCGCCCGCGAATGTTTTGATAAATCCATTTCCTCGCGCACCGATTCGCCGGACCCCTTTTACCGCCGTGGACTGGCTGCCATGTATCTAGGAGACTTCAATGCTGCGCTGCCGGATTTCGAGCGAGTCGTGAGTAAAGATCCTAAATATGATTTTGGGCGTGGCGCCGGATTACTCGCCCACGTTTATGCCAATACCGGACAGCCTGACAAGGCCGATACATTATTCAAGGAAGTCTTGAAGACTTCGACTATCTCGGAAACTTATTACAACTATGGCTGCTTTCTGTTATCGCAAAACCGCAAAGAAGAAGCGCGCACCTATGCGCGCAATATTCTGGCCAAAAAACCCACCATGCCCGGATACCTCAAGCGCCGCGAACGCCCATGGTTTCGCCGCGCCAAAGCATTGTTGAAGCAAGCCAGCTGAGAACCAGAAACTGACACTTCAGAAATAATTGATCCTGTTAAACTCAGTAAGCAATGGCGCGGATCACATATTTGGAATGCACCAAATGTGGTGCACATCATTCAACCGATAAACCCCAGACGGTATGCCCTCAGGATGGCGGAGTCCTTTACGCCCGCTATGATTTGGCGAGCTTAAAGAAAGACTTTAGGTCATCGCGCTTAGCTGGCCGTACACCAAGTATGTGGCGCTATGCGGAAGTGATGCCGGAAGCTGACCCGGTCACGCTGGGCGAGGGCTTTACGCCCATGTTGCCGAGCCGCGAATTCCCCAATGTCTACATTAAAGATGAGGGCTTAAATCCCACCGGATCATTTAAGGCCCGAGGATTATCTGCCGCCGTCACCATGGCGAAGGCATACGGTCTAAAAAAGCTAGCTATCCCCTCTGCGGGAAATGCCGCCAGCGCCATGGCCGCATACGCTGCCCATGCCGGTATTGAGGCGCACATCTTCATGCCCAAAGATGTTCCTATAGCGAATCGTGTTGAGTGCGAAAGCTATGGGGCGAAAGTCACGCTGGTAAATGGCCTCATCAGCGACTGCGCCCGCATGGTCGCAGAACGCAAGGAGAGTGAAGGCTGGTTCGATATTTCAACCCTGAAAGAACCCTTCCGCGTCGAAGGTAAAAAGACCATGGGTTATGAAGTTGTCGAGCAACTCGGTTGGCGCATGCCGCGAGGAATCATATATCCCACGGGTGGAGGGGTCGGGTTGCTTGGCATGTGGAAAGCGTTTGAGGAGATGGAGCAATTGGGTTGGATCGGTCCCGAACGGCCCACAATGGTTTGCGTGCAATCAGTTGGATGCGCACCCATAGTTAAAGCATGGGATGAACATAAGAAAACTGCCGAAGCATGGGTTGAAGCTTCGACTCTAGCCGCAGGATTGCGTGTCCCTAAGCCGTATGGCGATTACCTGATACTCGACATTTTGAGCAAAAGCGGCGGCACAGCCGTAGCAGCTACCGATGCCGAAATTATGAGTTCTCTACGCCACTGGGCGGAGGTCGAAGGTATCTTTGCCGCGCCGGAAGGTGCAGCCGCGCTGACCGCTTATTGCAAACTGCGTGCCAGCGGTTTCTTTAAACCTGAAGATACTGTCGTCCTGTTTAATACCGGTTCCGGCCTCAAATATCTTGATGTAATCGAGGCGCACAAAAAGAAATCCGCAACTCCAACCCGGCACATCGGTGGGATCATCGGGCCTTATTAAAGTACTACTGGAAGGGACGGGTGTCTGCTCTCGTCCCGTGCTACATTTTCCTCAGTAGCAGCCATGGAACAGCGTCTCATCCTCATTAATCTGTTGATCAAGCTGGGCGTTGCTGCGGCTGCGGCCAGCGCGCTCGTGCGTTCGGTAGAATTTAAGTCGCTTCTGTTCCGTGACCAAAGGACTCTGAAGCAAACTATTTACCTGATGCTCTGGATCACCGTTCCCATGACGGTAAGCGTCTGGGCCCGGTTCAGCGCTCCCAAATCTTATGCCGGTGGTGACCTGTCGCTCGAGACCACGATTTTGTTGGGAGTGGTTGTGGGCCGCCTGGGTGGAGCGATTGGCGGAACACTGCTTGCTATCCCAGCTCTCTTTTATGGTCAATGGGCTGTGCTGCCCCTCAATGTGTTGTGTGGAGTAGTTGCAGGCCAATTGCGCCGCATTGCGCCTGACCGGGATGAAATCTGGTCATTCTCTCCATTTATTGATCTCAGTATCTATCGCTGGATCCGCCGTAATCTCCCTACGCCTCGTTTGTTCGACTGGCAGACCATGTTTTTTCTCACCATATTGGTCTTGCGGTTCATTCAGACGGAGTTGTCGCTGCATTTCTCCAACGGGCCGTTTCTGTGGCTGGAGAGCCCTAAGGTCTGGGTCGAGGTTTTGATTTATGCCTCTTCCATCATGATCATTGGCATAGAACTGAAGATATGGAACAGTATCCGCATTCAAATCAAACTGGAAGAGCAAGAGCGGCTACTGTTAAACGCCCGCATGGAAGCCTTGCAAAACCAGATCAACCCTCACTTTTTATTCAATACGTTGAATTCTGTTTCTTCGCTGGTGCGTATCGATCCCGATACCGCGCGAGAGATGATCACCAAGCTGGCCAATATTCTTCGCCGCCTGCTCAACAGCACCGATGCTTTTGTGCCCCTGCGTGACGAATTGGAGTTTATCGATAACTATCTCGATATCGAAGTAGTGCGCTTTGGCCGCGACAAATTGCACGTGGTACAGGAAATGGCACAGCCCACGCTGGATGTCATGGTTCCCAGCATGTTACTGCAACCGCTGGTGGAAAATTCCATCAAACACGGTTTGTCGTCCAAGATTAACGGGGGCAGCATCTTCCTGCGCAGCCGTATGGATGGCTCGAAGTTGATGATTGAAGTGGAAGATGATGGAGTCGGCATGCCTCCGGCGAAGCTGGTGCAACATCAGGGTGGCACAGGCATTGGTATGGCCAACGTCGCCGAGCGCTTGAAAGTTCTTTATGGCGACGCCGCGAACCTGGCGATCCAAAGTAATCCCGGGAAGGGAACGCTGGTGCGAATCACCATGCCTGTCTTGGAGAGCGAAGGAACAATTCCGGAATGCTCTACGTGGACCGTTCCAGCACTCGGCGGTAGAAATCTTCGTAGTGGGCCACAATTTTTGCAGAACTAAACTTCGACTCGGCTTTTTCGCGGCAAACTTTCCCCATCGTCCGCAAGCGGCTTTCATCGTTAAGCAGATCTACCGCGTATTTCGCCATCGAATCTACATCGCCTACATCCGCAAGATACCCGGTTGTTCCGTGTTCAATGACTTCGGGGACTCCACCAACCCTGGTCGAGATGGGCACGACCTCGCATGCCATCGCTTCGAGTGCCGCCAGACCAAATGATTCCAATTCGCTCGGCACCAGCATGATGTCAGCCATGCCGAGTTTTTCGTGAATCTGGTCCTGTTTA
Organism: uncultured Acidobacteriaceae bacterium; assembly: GCA_963792305.1. Classification (GTDB taxonomy): domain Bacteria; phylum Acidobacteriota; class Terriglobia; order Terriglobales; family Acidobacteriaceae; genus CAWBXL01. Next base: position 6,730 of record CAWBXL010000232.1, read on the forward strand.
CCCAAAAACAAAACGTCGTCGTGAATTCCTTTTTGACTGCCAGCCATTCCGCACGCGAACGGTCTGGCCCGTCACCGATCAGCAGTAGCTTGGACGGTACCTGCTTGCGCACGCGGTCAAAAATCTCCACCGTGTCTGTGACCCTTTTCACCGGGCGAAAGTTGGACAAGTGCACCAAAATTCGCTCGCCGTTGGGAGCATACTCAGCCCGCTGTTGTTGCCAGTCAGCTTTACGGCTATACACATTGCAGTTCACAAAGTTGTAGATCACTTCAATCTTGTTGCGGATATCGAACTCACGGTGGGTGCGTTCTTGCAGGTAACGTGAAATGGCAGTCACGCCATCACTTTGCTCAATAGAAAATCGTGTGATTGGCAGGTAAGAACGGTCTAACCCAACCAGCGTGATATCGGTTCCATGCAAAGTCGTAACAAAAGGAAGCTTTGCCCCCTAGGTTTTGCGGCCAGCATCTGCCGCGCCAGCAAAGCGCTCACTGAATGCGGAATGGCATAGTGCACATGCAGCAAATCGAGGTCGTAAAGCTCCGACACTTCGGCCATCCGCGTGGCGAGAGCCAAGTCATAGGGTGGATAGTCAAACAACGGATAACGAGACACATCAACTTCGTGGTAGTGAATGTTGGGATGAGGTTCGGTGAGCCGGATAGGCTGTGCGTAAGAAATAAAGTGGATTTCGTGCCCGCGCTCGGCCAGTTCGAGGCCCAGTTCGGTCGCCACCACCCCGCTGCCGCCATACGTGGGGTAACAGGTAATTCCGATCTTAAGTGCCATAGGTTGGGCAGCGCCTCTCCCATTCGATGGGTTTGCAGGCACATAGATTCAGATTTTGCCTGAACTTCGCGTGGAAGGGAAATCAGTAAGGTTTATGTACTAGGTGGTACGCGAGGTGGATCAATCTCATCCAAGTGTGCTTGCAAGCGCATTTGTTTATCTTCGGCGAGGCCAATGAATTCGATTCCCATGCCAACTCCGGGGTCGCTCGCCCGCACCATGGCAGCAGTCGAGAGCTTTTCCTCCCCAATCCAGAAAAAAATATGGAGTGGAGTTCCGAGTGGAAAAGGAATTAGTGTCTCAACATAACAACCACGCCCACCGATGTCGGAAGCGTTGGTGTGCATCGCAACTCCACCGCCACGGTCGTCCCTCATCTCGATAG